>CBFGXR010000245.1:0-3651 GCA_965652675.1 uncultured Castellaniella sp. | reverse complement strand
CCATACCTTCCTGCCCCCCACGGCCCTGAAGATGCTGCGCACCCTGCAGGACCCCGCAAGCCACGGCCGCCTGAGCCTGGTCTCGGTGGCCAGCGGCGGCGAATCCCTGGGGCCGCAGCTGATCGACTGGGGCCGCCGGACGCTGGGCGTGACCATCAACGAGTTCTACGGCCAGACCGAATGCAACATGATCGTGTCGTCCTGCGCCGCCCTGTTCGAACCCCGCATCGGCGCCATGGGCCGGCCGGTGCCGGGCCATGAGGTCCCAATCATCGACGAGGCCGGCCAGGTCCCGCCGCCCGGGGTCGAGGGCCACATCGCCGTGCTTCGGCCCGATCCGGTGATGTTCCTGCAATACTGGCAGAACCCGGAGGCCACCGCCCGCGCCTTCATCGGCGACTGGCTGGTGACGGGCGACCGCGGCCTGTGCGACGAAGACGGCTATCTCTGGTTCCAGGGCCGGGGCGACGACGTGATCACCAGCGCCGGCTACCGCATCGGCCCGGGACCGATCGAGGATTGCCTGCTCGGCCACCCGGCCGTGCGCATGGCGGCCGTGATCGGGGTGCCCGACCCCGAGCGCACCGAGGTCGTCAAGGCCTGCATCGTGCTGAACGAAGGCTACGCGGGCGACGCCGCGCTGGTGGCGGAACTGCAGGACCACGTCCGCCGCAAGGCCGCCGCGCACGAATATCCCCGGCTGATCGAATTCATGGACAGCCTGCCCATGACGACCACGGGCAAGGTGCAGCGCGGGCAGCTACGGGCGCAACATCAGGTCACCCGAAACGACCCGTGATGTAGTCCTCGGTTTCCTTGCGGGAGGGCTTGATGAAGACCTGGTCGGTGGGGCCGAATTCCATCAGCTCGCCCAGGTACATGTAGGCGGTGTAGTCGGAACAGCGCGCCGCCTGCTGCATGTTGTGGGTGACGATGACCACGGTGTAGTCGGATTTCAGTTCCGCGATCAGTTCCTCGATCTTGGCCGTGGAGATCGGATCCAGGGCGGAACACGGCTCGTCCAGCAGCAGGACTTCGGGCTTGATCGCCACGCCGCGCGCGATGCACAGGCGCTGCTGCTGGCCGCCGGACAGGCCGTGGCCGCTCTGTCCGAGCTTGTCCTTGACCTCGTTCCACAGGGCGGCCTTGGTCAGGGCCCATTCCACGCGCTCGTCCATCTCGCCCTTGCTCAGGCGCTCGAACAGCCGCACGCCGAAGGCGATGTTGTCGTAGATGCTCATCGGAAACGGCGTGGGCTTCTGGAACACCATGCCGACCTTGGCGCGAATCAGGGAAATGTCCAGCCGGGAATTGAGCAGGTCCTCGCCGTCCAGTTCGATGGCGCCTTCGGCGCGCTGGCCCGGATAGAGTTCGAACATGCGGTTGAAGGTGCGCAGCAGCGTGGACTTGCCGCAGCCCGACGGCCCGATGAAGGCCGTGACCTTGTTTTCCGCGATATCCATGTTGATGTCGCGCAGGGCGTGGAAACCGCCGTAGTAGAAATTCAGGTCGCGCACGGCCAGTTTCGTGCGTTCCCGGGCGGTGGGCGAAGACGAGGACGGATTCAGGGTCATGGTCTGGATCGGATTATTTGCGGAACAGGCTGCGCGCGGCGATGTTGATCCCCAGCACCAGCAGGGTGATCAGCGCGGCGCCCGCCCAGGCCAGCCGGTTCCAGTCCTCGAAGGGACTGGCGGCGTACTGGAAGATCACCACCGGCAGGTTGGCGATGGGGGCGTTCATGTTCCATGACAGGAACTGATTGTTCAGGGCGGTGAAGAGCAGCGGCGCGGTTTCGCCGGCGATACGGGCCACGGCCAGCAGGACGCCGGTGATGATGCCCGAGCGCGCGGCCCGGTAGCAGATGAAGACGATCACGCGCCACTGCGGGCAGCCCAGGGCGGCGGCGGCCTCGCGCAGGCTGTTGGGCACCAGGCTCAGCATGTTGTCCGTGGACCGGACCACCACCGGGATGACCAGGATGGCCAGCGCGAACGCCCCCGCCCAGCCCGAGTAGTGGCCGACCTGCGCCACGTAGATGGCGTAGATGAACAGGCCGATGATGATGGACGGCGCCGACAGCAGCACGTCGTTCAGGAAGCGCGTGGCCGGCGCCAGCCAGCCGCGGCGGCCGTATTCGGCCAGGTAGGTGCCCGCCAGCACGCCGATGGGCGTCCCGATCAGCGTGCCCACGGCCGACATCAGCACGCTGCCGATGATGGCGTTCAGCAGGCCGCCGTCGGCGCCGGGCGGCGGCGTGCTTTCCCAGAGCAGCGACAGGGACAGGGCGGAACCGCCCTTGAGCAGCAGCGTGAGGATGATCCAGGCGAGCCAGAACAGGCCCGAGCCCAGCGTCAGGCCCGAAAGCCCCAGCATCACGCGGTTGAACCGGCGCCGGCGCCGGTAGATCGGATTGCCGAGGGCGATGGAGGAATCGGAGATGGCCATCAGTGTTTCGTGCCTTCTTTGCGCGACAGTTTCAGCAGCATGAACTTCGACAGGGCCAGCACCACGGTCGTGATCAGGAACAGGATCAGGCCCAGTTCCAGCAGGGCCGATTTCTGCAGGCCGCCGGCCTCGTTGAATTCGTTGGCCAGGGCGGAGGCGATGGAGTTCGACGGCGAGAAGATCGAAGACGGCAGGTTGAAGGCGTTGCCGATCACGAAGGTGACCGCCATGGTCTCGCCCAGCGCGCGGCCCAGGCCCAGCATGATCCCGCCGATGACGCCGTGCTTGGTGTAGGGCAGCATGACCTTCCAGACGACTTCCCAGGTGGTGCTGCCCAGGCCGTAGGCGGATTCCTTGAGCATGGGCGGCACCTGCTCGAACACGTCGCGCATCACCGCCGCGATGAAGGGGATGATCATGATGGACAGGATCAGGCCCGCCGTGAACAGGCCGATGCCCATCGGCGGCCCGGCGAACAGATGCCCCAGCACCGGCATGCCTTCGAAGAAGTCGACCAGATAGGGCTGCACGTATTTCTGGAACAGGGGCACGAACACGAACAGCCCCCACATGCCGTAGATGATGGACGGAATCGCGGCCAGCATCTCGATCGCCACGCCCAGCGGACGGCGCAGCCAGACGGGGGCGAGTTCGGTCAGGAACATGGCGATGCCGAAGGACACCGGCACCGCGATCAGCAGCGCGAGAAAGGCGCTGATCACCGTGCCCAGCATCGGCACCAGCGCGCCGTAGTGGTGCCGCACGGGGTCCCAATCATTGGTCCACAGGAAGGCCAGGCCGAATTCGGCCAGGGAATCCCGGCTGCCGTAGACCAGGGACACCAGGATCCCGGCCAGCAGAATGAAGACGAGGAACGCAAACAGGCGGGTCAGATGCCGGAAGCCGGCATCCACCAGGAGGCTGCGCTGCATATTGGCCATGAGGGATTCATCCGTGACGACAGGATCCCCGGCGATGCCGGGGATCCGCATCGGAATTCGAAAACCGCTATTTTCCCACAGGCGGGGCGGCGGCGCGCCGCCCGTGGGAGTGACTTCGAGCTTACTTCCAGACGGCCGAGCCGTCTTCGCCGCGCACCTGCTCGGCCCAGACGCCGCGCACCTTGGCGGTCACATCGTCGGGCAGGGGCACGTAGTCCAGTTCGCTGGCCATGGCGCCGCCTTCGCGCCAGGCCCAGTCGAA
>CBFGXR010000244.1:0-3663 GCA_965652675.1 uncultured Castellaniella sp. | reverse complement strand
AGCGACTCGACCAGCGCGTCCGGCGCGTCGAGCTCCAGGCGCAGGCAGTCGTGGGCGCTCAGCGCCGATCCGGCGGCCAGGCTGGCGGCGGGCACGTGGCCCGCGCATTGCGCCAGCCAGAATTCGCGGGCCTGCGCGCGCTTCGGATCGGCGCGCCAGGCGCGGTCCTCGTCCCAGACCGGCGCCAGTGGCGCCAGTGGCGGTTCGCGGTCGGCGGCGTCCTCGCCCAGCGCCCGGTACAGGCGGATGGCGCGGCTCTCGATCAGGGCCATGCCGTAGCCGTCGGCGGCCAGGTGGTGCACGCGCTGGTACCACAGCGCCAGGGCCGGGCCGCACAGGAACAGGATCTGGCGCGACAGGGGATCGCGCACGGGATCGACCGGGCGCCGCAGGTCTTCCCGGATCCAGTCGTTCGCCTGTTCATGCGCCCGCGTTTCCGGCAGGTGGCGCAGGTCGCGGATGTCCAGGCGCGGCGCGCGCGCGGGATCGAGGCGCTGCGCGGGACCGTCGGGACGGTCCTCGAAGCGCAGGGACAGGGACTCGGCCTCGGCCAGCGCCTGGTTCACGGCCCGCTCGAAGCGCGGCACGTCCAGCGGACCGCGCAGGGTGGTGCGGTGCGCCGGGTTGAAGATCGGATTGGCCGGATCCAGCCGCTGGGCGTACCACAGGCCTTCCTGGGCCTCGGTCAGCGGCGTCCAGGCCGGCGCGGCGGCGGGCATGGCCGGGACCCTGCCGTCGACAGCCGCCCGATCGGAGGGTCCGTTCATGCCCCCGCCTGGCCGCGCGCCACGATCGCCCACCAGTGCGCCAGGGTGGCGTCGGCGGCCAGGTCGGCGAATTCCAGCCGCGCGCCGGCCTCGCGCCATTGCGCGGCGAGCTTCATGAGGCGCATGGAATCCAGGCCCAGGTCCATCAGGTTGTCGTCGTCCAGGATGTCTTCGGGCGATTCATGCAGCATGCGCGCGATGTCGGCGCGCATGGATTCGAGGCTGAGGGTGCTCATGTCGGTGCTTCGTATCGGTGAAAGGAGGGTCGCCGGGCTCACTGCCCGGCGCGTTCCCGCTGTTCCTGTTCCAGCAGTTGCGCGCGCAGCTGGGCGCGCAGGGCCTTGCGGCTGATCTTCAGGGCGGCGGTGGACGCGAACGCGTCCACGAACACGATCTGGTCGGGGACCTTGAAGTCGGCGATGCCGCGCGCGCGGATCCAGCGCTTCAGTTCCGCCGGGCGCGGCCGTTCGCCCTTGGGGATGATGAAGGCGCAGCTGCGTTCGCCCAGGTATTCGTCCGGCACGGACACCACGGCGGCGTCGAAGACCCGCGGGTGCGACAGCAGATGGTCCTCGATTTCCTCGGCGGAGATCTTTTCCCCGGCGCGGTTGATGTGGTCGCCCGCGCGGCCCTGGACTTCCAGATAGCCTTCGGGCGTCATGCGTACTACATCGCCGGTGCGGTAGTAGCCGTCCTCGGTGAAGGCGCGCGCGTTGGCCGACGGATTGTCGTGGTAGGCGCGGATCGTGTAGGGGCCGCGCGTCAGCAGGTGGCCCGCCTGCCCCGGCTCGACCGGCCGGCCCTCGTCGTCGAGGATCAGGATCTCGTCGTCCGGGCTGATGGGACGGCCCTGGGTGTAGATGATCAGTTCGTCCGGATCGTCCAGGCGGGTGTAGTTCACCAGCCCTTCGGCCATGCCGAAGACCTGCTGCAGCGTGGCGCCCAGCGTCGGGCGCACGCGGCGGGCGATTTCCGCCGACAGCTTGGCGCCGCCCACCTGGATGGCGCGCAGGCTGCCCAGGTCGTGTCCCGAGGCGGGTGCGCGGTCCAGCCATTGCAGCAGCAGCGGCGGCACCAGGCTGGTGACCGTGACGCGTTCGCGCTCGACCAGGGCGAAGCAGGATTCCGGATCGGGCGAGGGGGCGAGCACCACGCGGCCGCCCGCGTACAGCGTGCCCAGGAAGCCGGGCGAGCTCATCGGGAAATTGTGCGCGATCGGCAGCGCGCCCAGGAACACGGTGTCCGCGTCCAGCCCGCAGATGCGGGCGGATTCGCGCAGGGTATAGATGTAGTCGTCGTGCGTGCGCGGGATCAGCTTGGACAGCCCCGTGCTGCCGCCGGAGATCTGCAGGAAGGCCACGTCCGACCCCCGCGAGACGCTGGCCGGGACGGCGGCGCCGTCCGTGGCGTAGAGCGCGTCCAGGCGCGGGAACGGGTCGGCTGCGTCTTGCGCCGTGGCGCCGGCGGGCGCCGCGATCCAGACGTGTTCGACGCGCGGCTGGCGGTCCTGGAGTTCGCGTGCCAGCGCCGCGTAGTCGAAGCCGGCATGCGCGGCGGCCGCGACGTAGGCGCGCGCGCCCGAGCCCCGGGCGAAGTGCTCGATTTCCGTGATGCGGTGCGCGGGCAGGGCGTAGACCGGGATCAGGCCGGCGCGGAACAGCCCCATCACCACGGCGACGAAGTCGGGGATGTTGGGCAGGTGCACCAGCACGCGGTCGCCCTGTCGCAGGCCGGCGTTCAGGAAGCCGGCCGCCAGGGCGCTGGCGCGGCGGTCCAGCTCGGCGTAGGTCCAGCGCTGGTCGCCGCCGACCACGGCCAGGCGGTCCGGGTGGGCCGTGGCGCGTGCGCGCAGCCAGGCGCCGAAGGTCTCGTCGCGCCAATGGCCGGCCGCCCGGTAGCGGGCGGCGAAGGCGTCGGGCCAGACTTGGACGGGATGGGGTGGTGCGTCGGAGGTGGAAGCGCTGGAAATGGGTGCCGTCGTCATGGTTCAGGCGTCAACAATCTGAGCATGATAATGAGAATGATTATAGTCTATGGACATGCGGGGTCCAGTCGCGTGGCCGGCGCGCGGTCAGACCGCCCGGCCGATGTCCCGCCCGGAATCGTCGATCCAGTCGGCCAGCGCCAGCGTCTCCAGCGACCAGGCGTCCGGGGGGGGCGCGGCGGCGCACGGACGTTCACCGGCGGATGGGGCGCCGGACGGGCGCGACGTTGTTCCCGACAGGCACAGGGCGGCGCAGTGATCCGGGGACGTCCACAGCAGCCGCACCCACAGGCTCTCGACCTCGGGCCGGCCTGTCACGGGCGCCCAGCCCGTCTCCCCGGCGTCCGGCAGCCGCAGCGCCCCGGGTTCGGCCGCCAGCCCCAGGCCGCAGGCCTTGAGCACGGCTTCGCGGCGGACCCACTGGACGCAGAAGGCCTGGGGATCGGGCCCGGACCCGTCCGGCGCGGGACTGCCGGTGACCTGCCGCCACAGGGCCGCGTCCACGCGTGCCGGGCAATGTTCCACGTCCACGCCCAGCGGCCCGGGGCCGACGCCGACCAGGACGAGGTCGCCGCTGTGCGCGATGTTGAAGTGCCAATCGGTGCATGTGCCGGCCGAGGCCGCATTCGAGTCCGGACCGGGCGGCATGCCCGGTCCCGCGCCCGCCAGCATCGGCTTGCCGCGCGGTCCCGTAGCCAGGGGAATCGCCTCGGGCGCCAGGCCCAGGCGTGCGCTCAGCAGGCGGCGGACCAGGGCGCGGCCGACCAGGCTGCGCAGGCGGTCGTCGGGACGCCGCAGGCGGTCGATCCAGCGTCCTTCGGCCTCGGGCAGGATCCGGCGCAGGCGCTCGGCCCCGGCCGCGTCCGGCAGGCCCCGGGACAGGATCAGCCGGTATGGGGCGGGGGCGTCCAG
>CBFGXR010000243.1:0-3671 GCA_965652675.1 uncultured Castellaniella sp. | reverse complement strand
GTGCGCATGCCGCGGACGCGTGTCCGCGCATCTTCTTCCATCCGGACTGTGACCGTCGGCCCTGGTGTGCTGCCAGGTCTGCTGACCCCGCCGCGCGGGGCGGCGGGCGCTCGCGGGCTCGCGAGGGCCTTGCGGCATTGCGCCGCAGCCTCGCCTACCGCCGGTGGGGAATTCCGCCCCGCCCTGAAGACGCTTGTGCCGGCGAAATGCCGGCACAAGGATTTTATAGAAGGGCGGCGGCGCCGATCAATTCGCGTTTGCCGCCCACGGGCGCGGAGCGGTCCGCCCCGCGCCGGGCCTTACTTGCCGTTCCAGGCGGCGATCACGGCGCGTTCCTCGTCCGTCATCTGCGTCAGGTTGGCCAGCGGCATGTACTTGCTGGCGACGACCTGCTTGATCTGCTCGGCGTGCTGCAGGGTCTGCTCGTTGGTGTCCAGCATGATCCCGGCCGGCGCGGCGGCGAAACCGGCCTGCGTGGGCTTGGCCGAATGGCATTCCGTGCAGCGGGCCGTGATGATGCCGTGGACCTGCTCCACCGTGACGGCGGCCTGGGCCGGGGCGGCCGCGCCGCCGGCCTGGCTGGTCTGCGCGGCGGGAACGGGGGCGGCGGGCGGCGCGGGCGCCGGGGCGGCGATCCAGCCGATGATCGCCAGCATCACGATGCCGGCCAGCGGGTAGCGCAGGTCGTTCTTGCCGGTGTGGCGCAGCACGAAGTACTGGCGGATCACCGCGCCGGCGAAGATGAACAGGCTCATGATGACCCAGGCGTGTTCGTTCGTATAGGTGAACGAATAGTGGTTGCTGAGCATCAGGAAGATCACCGGCAGGGTGAAGTAGGTGTTGTGCACCGAGCGCTGCTTGCCCAGCAGGCCGTCCAGCGGGTTCGGCTTTTCGCCGGCCTTCAGGGCCTTGACCATGCGACGCTGTCCGGGAATGATCCAGAAGAGCACGCTGGCCGACATGCAGGTCGCCATCAGCGCGCCGGTGATCAGGAACGCGGCGCGGCCCGGGAAGATCTGCGTGGTCAGCCAGGCGACGGCCACCATCATCACCCCCACGGCCACGCTCAGCAGCCCGTCGCGCTCGACGGTGGGGCTGATGATGCGGCACAGGCGCGAATAGACGTTGTAGCCGATCACCAGGAACGCCACGGCCAGGATGCCGGCCTCGGTGCCGTTCATGTTGCGTGCCCATTCCCAGGGGCTGGACGGATTGACCAGGTAGATGTCGGCGCGCAGCAGGTACAGCAGCATGAACAGGCCGAAGCCCGACAGCCAGGTGGTGTAGGACTTCCAGAACGACCAGTGCAGGTCGTCGGGCAGCTCGGCCGGATTGGTCAGGTATTTCTGGTTGTGGTAGAAGCCGCCGCCGTGTACGGCCCACATTTCGCCGTATACGCCCAGTTTCTTGGCGTGTTCGCCCCTGGGCGCGTGCAGGCTCAGGTCGAGCATGACGAAATAGATCGACTCGCCGATCCAGGCGATGGCGGCGATGACGTGCAGCCAGCGCAGCAGCAGATTGCCGTACTCAAGGAAAAAGCCTTCCATGAGAGTCTCCTCTTGGTTTCTTTCAGATCGTGGGGATGCCGGGATGAGCGCGAGGCTCAGCTGCCGCGATAGGTGGACCAGGTCCACGGCGTCACGACCAGGGGGACGTGGTAGTTCTCGTCCGGGTTGGCCACGCCGAAACGCAGCACGACCTGATCGACGAAACGAGGTTCGGGCAGCGGCACCCCCTTGCGGGCGAAATAGTCGCCGGCATGGAAGACCAGCTCGTACACGCCCCGGGTCAGCGCGGGACCGCTGAGCAGGGGCGCGTCACAGCGGCCGTCCTGGTTGGTGGCCGTTTGCGCGAGCAGGGTGCGGGAATCGCCGTCGAGGCGATAGAGTTCTAGGGCGACGCCCTGGGCTGGCACACCGTGCACGGTGTCCAGGACATGGGTGGAGAGTTTTCCCATGGGATTTCACGCCGGTCAATATCCTGCCAATAGGCCCCCGGTATGGCCGGACCCGGCGAGTGATTCGCCGGTTCGCGAAGCGCCGGAACGGGCCGGCGGACTTCGGTGCAGGATGGATTCGAATTATTGTGAACAATTTGTGTTGACGATTCTGGATTGGTACACAATAATTGTCAACAATTTTCGTCACTCACGATCCTGTCGTTTTCACCTATGGCCATGCTCCAACTGAAGCCCTCCCGCGCCGCGCAGGACCTGAAGGCCCCGCGCGCCTCGTCCCTGCGCGAGCCCAAGCCGGCCGGCGCGCCGCCGGACGTCGATCGCGTCTATGGGGAAATCTTCGACGCCGCCATGGACCGCCGGCTGCTGCCGGGGGCCAAACTGACCGAATCCGCGCTGTGCGCGGCCTTCGACTGCTCGCGCGGCACGGTGCGCGCGGCCCTGGCGCGGCTGGCGCACGATCGGCTGGTGGCGATCGAACCCAATCGCGGCGCCACCGTCTGGCAGGCGACACCCAAGGAAGTGCGCGACGTGTTCGCCATGCGCCGCGCGCTGGAATGCATCGTGATCGACATGCTGACGTCGCTGGAAGACGTGGCCGACCGGCTGGCGCCCCTGCGCGACATGGTCGACCGCGAACAGCGCGCCTTCGAACAAGGCGACCGCATCAGCTGGCTGCGCCTGTCCAACGCCTTTCACGTCGAGCTCGCCCGCCTGCTGGACAACCAGGTGCTGACGGACATGCTGGCCGGCCTGTGCGCCCGCACCACGCTGATCATCGCCCTGTGGGACACCTCGGAAGGCAGCGCCTGCTCGTACCTGGAACACCGGGACGTCCTGGACCGCATCGCGCGGCGCGACGCGCCGGGCGCGCGCGCCGCCATGGATCATCACCTCAAGGACTGCGAACAGCGGATGGACGTCGCGCCCGGCGCGGACGCCGACCCCTGGTCCGCGTTCCAGCGCCAGGCCGGGATCCCTTCGATCTGACCCCCATTCAACAGGAGACACCTTCATGGCAGACCAGCACTACCCCCGCGACCTCGCCGGCTACGGCCGCACCCCTCCGCATGCCAACTGGCCCGGCCAGGCCCGCGTGGCCGTGCAGTTCGTCGTCAACTACGAGGAAGGCGGGGAAAACTGCGTGCTGCACGGCGATCCGGGGTCGGAGCAGTTCCTGTCCGAGATCATCGGCGCGGCGGCCTATCCCGCCCGCCACCTGTCGATGGAATCCATCTACGAATACGGTTCGCGCGCGGGCGTCTGGCGCATCCTGCGCGAATTCGAGCGCCGCGGCCTGCCGCTGACGGTCTTCGGCGTGGGCATGGCGCTGGAGCGCAACCCCGAGGTCGCCCGCGCCTTCGTCGAACTGGGCCACGAGGTCGCCTGCCACGGCTACCGCTGGATCCACTACCAGGACATGCCAGAGGCCGTCGAGCGCGAACATTTCCTGCGCTGCGTGGAAACCGTCACGAAGCTGCTGGGCCGTCACCCCGAAGGCTGGTATACAGGGCGCGACAGCCCCAACACCCTGCGCATCGTCCTCGCGCAGGAACCGCCCCGCGGCCGGTGTCAGCCCGAGCGAGCTGAAGTAGTTGTCCGATACCAGCAAGCCGCTGGCGCGTTCGACGCGTCCGCGCTCGCCGACGCGGTGGGGCGCATATCCGTCACCTGGCAGGTGCCGACCGAGATACGAAACCAGGGCAATGTTTCT
>CBFGXR010000242.1:0-3672 GCA_965652675.1 uncultured Castellaniella sp. | reverse complement strand
GATGGCGTGCCCGGCACGCTCCTCGAGCGTCGGGTTGGCTTCCAGCGAGCGGATGCTGACCGCCACCCCGGCCACGGCTTCGGGGTGGCGCGAGTCGAAGACCGGCGCTCCGAAACAGTACATGCCGTCGCGCACCCCTTCGCGGTCGGTCGAATATCGCCGTTGGCGGATCCTCCGCAATTCGGCGAGGGCCGCCTCGGTGTCGCGCAGGCCGTGGTCGGTCAGGGGCGGGGGCCAGCCGCCGGGCTGGCCGTCCAGCAGCTTGCGCACGCTGGCGTCCGGCAGCGTGCTGAGCATGGCCAGCCCCGTGGCCGTATAGACCGCGGGCATGCGCATGCCCGCGTGAAAGCTCAGTCCCAGGGGATGCTTGCCGTTGCGGCAGGCGATGTACACGACCTCGGCGCCGTCGCGCACCGACAGCGTGATGGTCTCTTCCGGCAGGACGCGCATGTCGTCCCAGGACGCGAAGAATTCCTGCGTGATGTCCAGCCGCGCCATGAAGGCGTTGGCCCACATCATCACGTGCGGCCCCAGCGCCATCTGGCCGCCTTCCAGCCGCGTGACCAGGTTCAGCTGCTCCAGCGTGGCGCACAGGCCATGCAGGCTGCTCTTGGGCAATTGCAGGGTCTTGGCCAGTTCGGCCAGGGTGACCGGCCGGCCGGCGCGGGCCAGCAGATCCAGCACGGCGGAGGCGCGGGCGACGGCCGGCGCAAGGATCTTGTCGGCGCTCATGCGGCGGGACCATCCAGGCGGGACCGCGTCCGTCGGGGCCCCGCCGTGAGATGACGGGCATGGAAAATCCAGGCGGATTGACGCCTGGCGAGACGGGCCGTTATCATCGGATTGTTCATCATAACAAACAGCGTTCATTATATTGAACGATCAACCGGAGTACAAGCATGCTGGCATTGAAAAGACCGGACCTGCTGCGCCAGCAGGCCTATGTCAACGGTCAATGGTGCGACGCGGATTCCGCCGAGACCTTTCCCGTCCATGACCCGGCGACGGGCGAACGCCTGGGCACCGTGCCCCGCATGGGCGCGGCGGAGACCCGCCGCGCGATCGAAGGCGCGCAGGCCGCCTGGGGCGCCTGGCGCGCGATGACCGCCAAGGAACGCGCGGCCATCCTGCGGCGCTGGTTCGACCTGATGACCGAACACGCCCAGGATCTGGCCCTGATCATGACGGTCGAGCAAGGCAAGCCCCTGGCCGAATCCCGGGGCGAAATCGCCTACGGCGCCGCCTTCCTGGAATGGTTCGCCGAAGAGGGCAAGCGCGCCTATGGCGACGTGATCCCCACGTTCGCCAAGGACCGCCGGGTCGTCGTCACCCGGGAGCCCATCGGGGTGTGCGCCGCCATCACGCCCTGGAATTTCCCGTCGTCCATGATCACCCGCAAGGCCGGCGCCGCCCTGGCGGCGGGGTGCCCGCTGGTCGTCAAGCCGGCGGAACAGACGCCGTTTTCCGCCCTGGCCCTGGCCGTGCTGGCGGCAGAGGCCGGCGTGCCGGCGGGCGTGTTCTCCGTCCTGACGGGGGACGCTCCCGCCATCGGCGGCGAGATGACGTCCAATGCCCTGGTGCGCAAGGTGTCCTTCACCGGCTCCACCGAGGTCGGGCGCCTGCTGATGCGCCAGTGCGCCCCCTCGATCAAGAAACTGTCCCTGGAACTGGGCGGCAATGCGCCCTTCATCGTGTTCGACGACGCCGACCTGGATGCCGCGGTCGAGGGCGCCATCGCCAGCAAATACCGCAACGCCGGGCAGACCTGCGTGTGCACCAACCGCTTCTACGTGCAGGATTCGGTGTATGACGCCTTCAGCCGCAAGCTGGTTGAAGCGGTCGGCAAGCTGCGCGTCGGCAACGGCCTGGAGGACGGTGTCACCCAGGGGCCCCTGATCGACGCTGACGCCGTGACCAAGGTCCGGGAACACATCGCGGACGCCGTCGCCCAGGGCGGACGTATCCTGATCGGCGGCCAGCCCCATGCCCTGGGACACACGTTCTTCGAGCCCACGGTGCTGGCCGACGCCCTGCCGACCATGAAGTTCGCCCGCGAAGAAACCTTCGGCCCGCTGGCGCCGCTGTTCCGTTTCAGCGACGACGCGGACGTCGTCCGCATGGCGAACGACACGGAATACGGCCTGGCCGCCTATTTCTACAGCCGCGACATCGGCCGGGTGTGGCGGGTCGCCGAGGCGCTGGAATACGGCATGGTGGGCATCAACACCGGATTGATCTCCAACGAGGCCGTGCCTTTCGGCGGGGTCAAGCAGTCCGGCCTGGGGCGCGAGGGCTCGCACTACGGGCTGGACGATTACCTGGTCGTCAAATATCTGTGCATGGGCGGTCTGTGACCCCCTGACCGGCCAGGGCCGCGCGGGCGGATCGTTTCGCGCGGCCCTTTTGTTGCATCTGTATCCGCTGCGCCGCACCACAAGTTACAAAATTGGCCGATAATCTCGTTTTGCCTAGACGGGGTTTAATTGAACGCCTCCAACTTGTCCGCGACGCTCAGCTGGCCCATCATCGGGATCGTGGCCTTCATGGTCGGCGGCCTGATCGTCGTGTCGGAACGCTGGCACGGCCGCCTGACGGGCGACACGGACATGCACAAGCCCCAGGCCATGCATTCCCGCGCGGCGCCCCGGGTCGGGGGGCTGGCGGTGGTGGCGGGCAGTCTGGCGGGCCTGCTGGTGCTGGGCCCCAGCAACATGACCCTGACCTGGCTGTGGCCGGCGCTGTTCGTGTCGGCGCTGCCGGTGTTCGTCGCCGGGCTCCTGGAAGACATCACCAAGGACATCGGTTCCGGCAAGCGCCTGCTGGCGGCCTTCGTGTCGGCCGCCATCGCCTGGTGGCTGCTGGGCGGCGTCTCGCGCGTGGGCCTGTCGTGGGCCGACACGCTGCTGTCGGCCTGGCCGATCATCTCGCTGCTGTTCACCATGGTGGCGGTCGGCGGCTGTACGCACGCCCTGAACATCATCGACGGCATGAACGGCCTGGCGGGCATGATCGCCACCCTGATGGCGGTGTCGCTCGCCCTGGTCGCCTGGCAGGTCCAGGACATGCCCATCTTCCTCATCGCCACGTCCCTGGCGTCGGCGACCCTGGGCTTCCTGGTCTGGAACTTTCCCTTCGGCCGGGTCTTCCTGGGCGACGGCGGGGCGTATTTCGTCGGCTTCATGCTGGCCGAACTGGCCGTGCAACTGGTCGTGCGCAACCCCGGGGTGTCGCCCTTCTATGCGCTGGCCGTGCTGTTCTACCCGGTCTTCGAGACCCTGTTTTCCATCTGGCGCCGCAAGTTCAAGCGCGGCGTGCCGGTCGACCAGCCCGACGCGCTGCACCTGCACCAACTGGTGTTCCGCCGCCTGGTGCGCATCACCTTCAGCCGCGACCGCCGCCACGCGCTGCCGGCGCTGTGCAACGCCATGACCTCGCCCTATCTGTGGGTCCTGGCCCTGGTCGGGCTGGTGCCCGCCACGCTCTGGTGGGACAACGCCTGGATGCTGTGCCTCAGCATGGGGGTCTTCGCCGGGGCCTATATCTGGCTGTACATCCGCCTCGTCACCTGGCGGCGGCCACGCTGGCTGCTGCTGCCCTCCTTGGGGCGCGGCGTGCGGCGCGACTAAAATTCCACACTGTCAAATCGGCATGCATGCCGGGGAGAACCAAATT
>CBFGXR010000241.1:0-3680 GCA_965652675.1 uncultured Castellaniella sp. | reverse complement strand
GAACCAGTTTGGCTGTCGTCGGGCCTTCGGGGGCTGGGAAGTCGACCCTCGCTCGCCTGATGTATCGCTTCTACGATCCGTCGGCCGGCCGCATCCTGATCGACGGTCAGCCAATTGCCGAGGTCGCCCAGCGATCCCTGCCCTCATCCATCGGCATCGTTCCGCAGGACACGGTGCTGTTCAACGACACCATCGGCTACAACATCGCCTACGGCCGTCCCGACGCCACCCCGGAGGACGTCGAGCAGGCGGCGCGGGCCGCCCACATCCACGAGTTCATCGTGTCGCTGCCCCAGGGCTACGACACCCCGGTCGGCGAGCGCGGGTTGAAATTGTCCGGCGGAGAAAAACAGCGCGTCGCGATCGCCCGCGCGCTGCTCAAATCCCCCCCGATCCTGGTCTTCGACGAGGCGACCAGCGCCCTGGACACGCGCACCGAACGCGCCATCCAGGCGCAGCTGGAACGCATCGCCCAGGGGCGCACCACGCTCATCATCGCGCACCGCCTGTCGACCATCGTCCATGCGGACCACATCCTGGTGATGGAATCGGGCCGCGTGGTGGAGCAGGGCACCCACGAGTCGCTCCTGGCGCTGGACGGCCGCTACGCCCGCATGTGGCATTTGCAACAATCCAGTCCAGAACGGGATACTAGGGTTTGACCTATATCGTACCAAAGAGGTACTATTTGGTTTTCAACGCCCGTCCCTGGAACCCTCGATGCTGCGGATCAGCAAGATCGTCGATTACGGAATCCTCGTGCTCACGCACATGGCCTCCCGTCCGACGCACGTCTGCAGCGCGGCCGAACTGGCGGGCGACCTGGGCCTGGGCCAGCCCGTCGTCAGCAAGGTCCTGAAACTGCTCGCCCAACACGGTCTGGTCGCCAGCACCCGGGGCGCTCGCGGCGGCTATCGGCTGGGCCGCGAGGCCGGGGACATCAACGTCGCCCAGATCATCGACGCGCTCGAAGATCAGCCTTTCGGCCTGACCGAATGCACGGCGCTGCCCGGCGCCTGCAGCGTCGAGGGCGCCTGCCACATCCGTTCCCACTGGCAGCGCATCAACCGCATCGTGCGCCGCACCCTGGAATCCGTCACCGTGGCCGACATGCTCGACGGCGAAGGCATCGGCGCACCGGTCGCGCCCGTGTCCCCCGTCCTCGTGGCCGCGCCCGAAGCCGGCGCGCGCCGGGCCATTCCGAACATCACGAACTGGAGTCTGTCCAAATGAGTACCGTCAACGACAAGCTCGATTCCTTTCTCGACCGCGACTACGAGGCCGGCTTCGTCACGCAGATCGAATCCGAGATCTTCCCCAAGGGGCTCGACGAGGATGTGATTCGCCGCCTGTCCGCCATCAAGCGCGAGCCCGAGTTCATGCTCGAATGGCGCCTGAAGGCCTACCGCGAATGGCTCAAGATGACCCTGCCCAAATGGGCCAAGGTCCACTATCCGGATCCCGATTTCCAGGACATCAGCTATTACTCGGCGCCCAAGTCCAAGAAGGACGGCCCCAAGAGCCTGGACGAGGTCGATCCTGAACTGCTGCGCACCTACGAAAAGCTGGGCGTGCCGCTGCACGAACGCGCCAAGCTGGCCGGGGTGGCGGTGGACGCGGTGTTCGACTCGGTGTCCGTGGCGACCACCTTCCGCAAGCAGCTGGCCGACGTCGGCATCATCTTCTGTTCGTTCTCCGAGGCTGTGCGCTCGCACCCCGATCTGGTGCAGAAGTACATGGGCTCGGTCGTGCCGCCGGGCGACAACTTCTACGCGGCGCTGAATTCGGCGGTGTTCTCCGACGGGTCCTTCGTCTACATCCCCAAGGGCGTGAAATGCCCGATGGAGCTGTCCACCTATTTCCGCATCAATAATGCCGACACCGGCCAGTTCGAGCGCACCCTGATCATCGCCGACGAAGGCGCCAGCGTCAGCTACCTGGAAGGCTGTACGGCGCCCATGCGCGACGAAAACCAGTTGCACGCCGCCGTGGTCGAACTGGTCGCGCTGGACGACGCCAAGATCAAGTATTCCACGGTGCAGAACTGGTATCCCGGCGACGAGAACGGCGTGGGCGGGATCTACAACTTCGTCACCAAGCGCGGGGACTGTCGCGGGCCGCGTTCGCGGATCTCCTGGACCCAGGTGGAAACCGGCTCGGCCATCACCTGGAAATACCCCAGCGTGATCCTGCGCGGCGACGATTCCACCGGCGAATTCTATTCCGTGGCGCTGTCCAACCACCGCCAGCAGGCCGACACCGGCACCAAGATGATCCACATGGGGCGCAACACGCGCAGCACCATCATCTCCAAGGGCATCTCCGCCGGCCACGGCAGCAACACCTTCCGCAGCCTGGTGCGCATGACGCCCAAGGCCGAGAACGCGCGCAACTACACGCAGTGCGACTCGCTGCTGATCGGCAGCAAGTGCGCCGCGCACACCTTCCCGACCATGGAAGTCCAGCATCCCAGCGCCAACGTCGAACACGAGGCCACCGCCTCGCGCATCGCCGAGGACCAGCTGTTCTATGCCATGCAGCGCGGCCTGTCGGCCGAGGACGCGGTATCGATGATCGTCAACGGCTTCTGCAAGGAAGTCTTCAAGGAATTGCCCATGGAGTTCGCCGTCGAAGCACAGAATCTGCTCGGCGTGAGCCTGGAAGGCAGCGTAGGTTAAGGAGCCCTCTCATGCTGAAAATCGACAATCTGCACGCCTCGATCGAGGACAAGGAAATCCTCAAGGGCCTGAGCCTGGACATCAAGCCGGGCGAGGTTCACGCCATCATGGGGCCCAACGGCGCCGGCAAGAGCACGCTGTCCCAGGTGCTGACCGGGCGCGAGGCCTACACCGTCACGTCCGGCGCCATCGAATTCGAAGGCCGCGACCTGCTGGAACTGAACGTCGAGGAACGCGCCCGCGCCGGCATCTTCCTGGCCTTCCAGTATCCGATCGAGATCCCGGGCGTCTCCAACGCCTACTTCATGCGCGCCGCCGTCAACGCCATGCGCCGCGAACGCGGCCTGCCGGAACTGGACGCCATGGACTTCGTGAAAAAGGCCAAGGCCGAGATGAAGCTCGTGGGCATGCGCGACGAATTCCTGTACCGCTCGGTCAACGAAGGCTTTTCCGGCGGCGAGAAGAAGCGCAACGAAGTCCTGCAGATGGCGCTGCTGGAACCGAAGCTGGCCATCCTGGACGAGACCGACTCGGGCCTGGACATCGACGCCCTGAAGACGGTGGCCGACGGCGTGAACCGCCTGCGCTCGCCCGAGCGCTCCATGATCGTCATCACGCACTACCAGCGCCTGCTGGACTACATCGTGCCCGACTACGTGCACGTGCTGGCCCAGGGCCGGATCGTGCGTTCGGGCGGCCGCGAGCTGGCCCTGGAACTGGAAGAAAAGGGCTACGGCTGGATCGAGGGCGCCGCGCCCGCCGCCAAGCCCGCCGCCCGGGGGGCCGTGGCATGAGCAATGACTTGCAAGCCTGGGCCGACACGTTCGGCCGACGCGCCGGCGGTCTGCCCGGCGCCGGGGTGCCCTGGCTGGCCGACGTCCGCCGCCAGGCCCTGGACCGCTTCATGAGCGAAGGCTGGCCCACCCCCCGCATCGAAGCCTGGCGCCATACGTCGCTGGCGCCGCTGGCCGCCGCCGCCTTCGAGGACGGCGGCGCGCAACC
>CBFGXR010000240.1:0-3703 GCA_965652675.1 uncultured Castellaniella sp. | reverse complement strand
CGCGCGGACATGCTGCGCTGGCGCAATCAGGTCGCCGGGCTGTCGGTCCTGGAACAGGAACTCGCTGCCCTGCTGTCGAACTGGTTCGACGTCGGCATGCTGGAACTGCGCCACATCAACTGGGATTCGCCCGCCTCGCTGCTGGAAAAACTGATCCGCTACGAGGCCGTCCACGAAATCCGTTCCTGGGACGACATGCGCCGCCGCGTGGCCGCCGACCGGCGCTGCTACGCCTTCTTCCACCCGCGCATGAGCGACGTGCCGCTGATCTTCGTGGAAGTCGCCTTCGACGGGCAGATGGCTGCGGACGTGCAGGCGCTGATCGACCCGTCGCGGCCGGTCGACGGGCTGGACAAGGCGCGCTGGGCGATCTTCTATTCGATCTCCAATACCCAGCGCGGCCTGCGCGGCATCAGCTTCGGCAATTTCCTGCTGAAACGGGTGATCGAGGAACTGCTGGACGAACTGCCGCAGCTCAAGTCCTTCGCCACCCTGTCGCCGATTCCTGGTTTCGCCGACTGGCTGGGTCGCCGGTCGGGCGAGGACATCCAGGCGCTGCTGAAGGACAAGGCCGAACGCCAGGCCGCAGCGGACGACGCGACGGCCGGCGCCCGCTGGCTGGAACGCCTGCGCGCCGCCGCGCAGGGCGAGGCGCCGGAGGCCGTGCGCCGCAGTGGCCTGCGGCTGGCGGCGCACTACCTGACGCAGCTGCGCGACGGCGAACCGCTGGACGCGGTGGCCCGCTTCCATCTGGGCAACGGAGCGCGCATCGAACGCCTGAACTGGGCGGCCGACGCCTCGGCACGGGGACTGGAGCAATCCTGCGGCATGATGGTGAACTACCTGTACGAACCCGATCAGCTCGACGAGAACCGGGCGCGCCTGGCCGCCGGCAAGCCCCGCGTGGCCCGGGGAGTGCAATGGCTGTGAATCCCGGATCCGGCGTGGGGTGCGTGCGCACGAGCATCGAGGGCGCGGTGGCGACCGTCACGCTCGATCATCCCGGGCGGCTGAACGCCATCACGGTCGCCATGTGGGGCGAACTGGCGGACGCCTTCGGCCGCCTGTCGGCCGACCGCGACCTGCGCTGCGTGGTCGTGCGCGGCGCGGGCGGGCATTTCGCCGCCGGGGCCGACATCCGCGAATTTCCCCGCGAACGAGCCGATCTGGACGGCGTCATGGCGTACCACCGGCGCACCATCGCCCCGGCCCTGCGGGCGGTGGCGGACTGCGTCCACCCGGTCGTCGCCGCGATCGAGGGCGTCTGCGTGGGCGGCGGGCTGGAAATCGCCAGCCGCTGCGACCTGCGCCTGGCCGCCCGGGGCGCGCGCTTCGGTGCGCCCATCAACCGTCTGGGCTTTCCCATGGCGCCCGACGAGATGCGCGGGCTGCTGGAACTGGCGGGCCGCGCCGTCACGCTCGAAATCCTGCTCGAGGGGCGGGTGTTCGACGCCGACGAAGCCCTGGCGAAAGGCCTGCTGACGCGGGTCGTGGCGGCCGATGCCCTGGAATCCGAACTGGCGGCCACGGGGGCGCGCCTGTGCGCGGGCGCCCCGCTGGCCGCGCGCCTGAACAAATCGACCGCCACGCGCCTGGCCGGCGACCCGGCGCCCCTGAGCGACGCCGAATGGCGGGCCTGCTTCGCCTACGCCGACGGCCCCGACCACCGGCGGGGCGTGCAGGCCTTTCTGCAGGGCACCGACCCCGTTTTCACAGGAGAATGACTTGGAACGCGATGCGAATCTCTACACCGTGTTGCGGGGCGGCTTTCCGGCCGACCTGGGCGCCGTGGCGATCGAAACCCCGGAACGCACCTACAGCTGGGCGGACATCGACGCCATCAGCGGCCGCATGGCCGCGCTGCTGCGCTCGTTCGGCGCCCCGGCGGGCGCGCGTGTCGCCGTCCAGGTCGAGAAATCCCCCGAAGCCCTGATGCTGTACCTGGCGACCCTGCGCGCCGGCCTGGTCTACCTGCCGCTGAACACGGCCTATCGCGAGGCCGAGGTGGCCTATTTCCTGGGGGATGCCGAACCCGCCGTGGTGGTCTGCGGGGAGGGCGCGAAAAGCTGGTGCGAACCCCTGGCGCGCGCCCGGGGCGCTCTCCAGGTGCTGACCCTGAACGCCGACGGCGGCGGCTCGCTGGCCGAGGCCGCCGCCGCGATGGACCCCGTCTTCGAGACCGCGCGCAGCGCCCCCGGGGACCTGGCGGCGATCCTGTACACGTCTGGCACCACGGGACGCAGCAAGGGCGCCATGCTGACGCATGCCAACCTGGCCGCCAACGCGCTCACCCTGCGGGATTTCTGGGGCTGGCGCGCCGACGACGTGCTGCTGCACATGCTGCCGATCTTCCACGTCCACGGCCTGTTCGTGGCGTCCCATGGGGCGCTGCTGGCGGGCGCGCGCATGATCTGGCTGCCGAAGCTGGACGTGGACCGGGCCCTGCGTTACCTGCCGCGCTGCACCCTGATGATGGGCGTGCCCACCTACTATGTGCGCCTGCTGGCCGATCCCCGGTTCACGCGCGAAACCTGCGCCCACATGCGGCTGTTCATCTCCGGCTCCGCGCCGCTGCTGGTGGACACCTTCCGCGAATTCCAGGATCGTTCCGGCATGACCATCCTGGAACGCTACGGCATGAGCGAGGCCGGCATGATCACGTCCAACCCCTGGGATCCGGCGCGCGGCGCGCGCATCCCCGGCACCGTGGGGCCGGCGCTGCCCGGCGAGACGGTGCGGGTGGTGGACGACGCCGACCGGCCCGTTGCCGTCGGCGAACCGGGCCACGTCCAGGTGCGCGGCCCCAACGTGTTCGCCGGCTACTGGCGCATGCCGGAAAAGACCCGCGAGGAATTCACCGCCGACGGCTGGTTCCGCACCGGCGACATCGGCATGCTGGGCGGGACGGGCATCCCCGACGACTACCTGAGCATCGTGGGCCGCAGCAAGGACCTGATCATCTCCGGGGGCTACAACGTCTATCCCAAGGAAATCGAGATGGTCATCGACGCCATGCCCGGTGTCCAGGAATCGGCCGTCATCGGCGTGCCGCATCCGGACTTCGGCGAGGCGGTGGTGGCCGTGGTGGTGCCGCGCGCTGGCGCCTCGGTGGATCCGGCCGCCATCCAGGCGGGCCTGAAGTCCGGCCTGGCCAATTTCAAGGTGCCGAAAAGAATTCACGTGATCGATGCGCTGCCGCGCAATGCCATGGGCAAGGTCCAGAAGAACGTGCTGCGGCAGCAGTACGCGGACCTGGAATGAGAAGGGGCGTTCGATAGGCCCCGCCGGGGCCATGGCCGTGCCCGGGACCGGGCCGGCAACCTCCATAAAAATCATCAGGAGACAACCATGAAGCGACACATGCTATGCGCCATGCTGGGCCTGGCCCTGGCGGCCGGATCGGGCACTGCCCTGGCCGAAACCACCCTGCGGGCCTCGCACCAGTTCCCGGGCGGGCAGGGCGACCCGCGCGACGAAATGGTGCAGCTCATCGCCCGCGAGGTCGAGGCGGCCAACGTCGGGCTGAAGATCCAGGTGTTCCCGGGATCCTCGCTGTACAAGGCCACCGAACAGTGGGGCGCGCTCACGCGCGGGCAACTGGACATGGCGGCCTTCCCGCTGGATTACGCCTCGGGCCGCGTGCCGCCAAAAAGAATTCACGTGATCGATGCGCTGCCGCGCAATGCCATGGGCAAGGTCCAGA
>CBFGXR010000239.1:0-3745 GCA_965652675.1 uncultured Castellaniella sp. | reverse complement strand
CCTGGCGGGCCAGCGCGGGCATGTCCCGGGCAGGGCTGTCATTCAGGATCATGAGCAGGCGCGCCTCGCCGGGCCGCCATCCGGTCTGGATCTGTCGGGGCTGGTAGCTTTCCTGGTAGCTGCGCACGGCCTGGGTCATCAGGAAATAGGGATGGTCGGCCAGCCGGGCCTGCAGATCGTTGGCGGCGGCGTCCCCGGCGGCCACGCCCTGCGGCGGTTGCCGGTGAGGGTGGGGCAGCGCCATGGCGTACGCGCCTTGGTGGTACAGCAGGGGCGCCGTGCCCCGGTCCTCGAAGGCCCGCACCCGGCCGATGAGGATCCAGTGGTCGCCGCCTTCGAGGATCTCGACCCGTTCGCACTGGAAGTTGGCGCTGGCGCCGTCGAGCAGGATGCAGCCGCCCTCGCCCGGGCGCCAGGAGACGCCCGCATAGCGGTCCTCGTGCGGCCGGGCGAAGCGGTTGGACAGCTCGATCTGGTCCATGGCCAGGACGTTGACGGCGAAATGGGTGGCGCGCCGGAACACCGGCAGGCTGCCCGAGCGCTTGTCGATGCTCCAGAGGATCAGCGGCGGGTCGAGTGAGACCGAACTGAAGCTGTTGGCGGTCACGCCGACCCTGTCTTCGCCGTCGCTGGCCGTGGCGACGATGACGCCGGTGGCGAAGTTGCCCAGCGCCCTGCGGAGGATGCGTGGGTCGAATGCGGTCGATCCGGCGGGATGCGGGGCGTTCATGGGCGGCCTCCTCAGATCATCGTGGGGTCGGGTTCCAGGCCCATGAGCTGGCGCCCCAGGATCTGGGCGCACACGTCGTAGTCGGTGTAGGCGTGGGCGGCCGTCATGTGGCTGTCGCGGAACAGGCGCTGCATTTCGTTGGTCTCGAACCAGGCGCCGGCGCCCGCGGCCTCGAACAGACGCTTGACCGATTCGACGCACATCTTGACCACGTAGGCCTGGTTGGTGCGCCAGGCGGTCAGCGTGCCGGTGGACGGATAGCGTCTGGCCTCGCCATGCGCGCGGTGGTCTTCCCAGGTCTTTTCGAGCAGGGCCCGGGCGGCCGCCACCTGATGGGTGGATTCGGCCAGGCGCATCAGGGCCGGGGTGGCCGTGCCCACGCTGGCGCCCGTGTAGGCGCGCACGCGGTTGCGGGTCTTTTCCTTGAAGGCCTCGAGCATGCGTTCGGCGATCCCCAGGCTGATGGACGAGAAGCCGCTGGCGAAATAGGGCCGGTACGGGGTGTAGAAGATCTTGCTGTCGGGATACAGGCCGAAGCCGGCGGACTTGCCTTCCATCATGTCCCTGGCGGCCTGGATGCGGTGCTCGGGCACGAACACCTTGTCCAGCAGCAGCGTCTTGGAACCGCTGCCACGCATGCCGATGGCGTACCAGTCGTCGCGGATGGCGTAGTCCTTGCGCGGCACCACGGCGAAGCAGTAGGTTTTTTCGCCGGCCGGGTTGACGCGGTTGAAGCCGACGATGGCCCATTCGGCATGGTCGCAGCCGCTGCTCCAGCCCATCTCGCCGCTGAACAGCACGCCGCCGTCCGCTTCCTCGGTGCGCCCGAACGGCGCGATGCTGCTGCTGGCGGTGGCGTCGGGGTTCTCGGCCCAGAGCTCGTCCTGCAGCTGCCTGGAGAACATGGCGAGCTGGTGGCTGTGCGTGCACAGCAGGCTGAAGGCCCAGGTCGCGCCGGCGTCGGCGCCCGCCAGGGCCGCGACGCAGTTGCCGAATTCCGGCAGCGACATCTCGAGTCCGCCGTAGGCCTTGGGCTGGAAGGCGCGGTGCAGGCCGGTGCTCTTGAGCAGGACGATCGTTTCGGCGGGCACCTGGCGTTCCTGTTCGGACCGGGCGGCGCGGGCGGCGAGTTCGGGGAGGATGGACTGGATGCGTTCCAGCATGGGGGTCGTGCTTGTCATGGCTTGTCTCCTGGTTCTGATGAGTCGGATGACGGTGGACGGCTCCCAAAAATTGTAAATATGTTAGTGAATTCTCCTGAATGCACATTCCGGGCCGAACATGGCACTTTTCTCGGATATGGGGAAAACCCCGTGTCTGACGAATGAAGCGCCCTGCAGGGCGAGAGGAGGAGGGACTACGGCCGGCGCACGAATCCCAGCGTGGCCTCGAGATCGTCGGCCGCCAGCAGGCCCAGCGGCGCTTCGGCCGAGGCGCCGCCGCCGTCGGCGCCCGCCAGGCGCACGGCGATCCCGGCGGGATCGGGGTTTTCCAGCCAGTCGTCCAGCGGCCGGCCGTCGGCCGTGCGCAGGGCGTCGATCACCCGGGCCAGGTCGCGGTCCGCCACCAGGCCGGCGCCCTGGTCCGACCGGGCGTACAGGCGGCCTTCGGGGTCCAGCCACCAGCGCGCCACGGGGCCGTAGTCCAGGCCGGTGTGGGTCCGCAGCACCGGGCGGCCCCGCGCGTCGGTGTCCAGGCCCAGGATCCAGGGCGCGCCGTCCAGGCGCACGTAGACGCGTTGCGGGCCGTTCTGGAAGCACCAGCGGCCCGTGCCGTCCGCCAGGTAGTTGCGGCCGATGAAGGCCACGATCTGCGGGCTGGTGATGGCTTCGCCGGGCTCCTCGTCCGGCGCGCCCCAGCCTCGTCCGTGGGGATGCAGGCGCCACTGGCCGCGCGCCGACAGCGACAGCCAGCCGCGCACGGCCGGCACGTTCGGCCAGCGGGCCATGGCGGCGATGACTTGATCGTCCATCTCGGGGTTCCGGATTCAGTCGATCCGGGCAGTGTATCCGAGCCGTGTCCGCGCGGCGCCCGGGCCGGCGGGGCGTAAAATGGCCCTTTGGATGCTGATCAGGAAACCGCCATGGATACGCCGCAGGCCGCCGTCACTCCCGCCGGGCTGGATCCCGCCGCCCTCCGGGCCTTCGTCGACGACACCTGGGACCGCGAGATCGTGCCCGCCCTGACCGATTACATCGCGGTGCCGGCCAAGAGCCCCGCCTTCGACGCCGACTGGGCCGCCCACGGCCACATCGACCGCGTGGTGGAAGACGCCGCCCGCTGGGCGCGGACGCGGCGGATCCAGGGCCTGTCGGTCGAAGTGATCCGCCTGCCGGGCCGCACGCCGGTGTTGTGGTTCGAGGCCCCCGCGACGCGGCGGGACGACGGCGACGCGGTGCTGATGTACGGCCACCTGGACAAGCAGCCGGAATTTTCCGGCTGGCGCGCCGGTCTGGGGCCGTGGACGCCGGTGCTGCGCGACGGCAAGCTCTACGGCCGGGGCGGCGCCGACGACGGCTATGCCGTCTATGCGTCGCTCACCGCCATCGAGGCGCTGGACCGCCAGGGCGTCCCCCGTCCGCGCTGCGTCGGCCTGATCGAGACCTGCGAGGAATCCGGCAGCTACGATCTGCTGCCCTACATCGACGCCCTGCGCGACCGGCTGGGCCGCGTCGCCCTGGTGGTCTGCCTGGATTCCGGGGCCGGCAATTACGACCAGCTCTGGATGACGACCTCGCTGCGCGGCCTGGTGACCGGCACGCTGGAAGTCCAGGTGCTCGACGAAGGCGTGCATTCGGGCGATTCCAGCGGCGTGGTGCCGTCCAGCTTCCGCATCCTGCGTCATCTGCTGGACCGCCTGGAGGACAGCGGCACCGGCCGCGTGCTGCCGGAAAGCTTCCATTGCGACATCCCGGCCGCACGCGCCGAGCAGGCCCGGGCCGCCGCCCGCATCCTGGGCGACGAGGTCTGGAAACGCTTCCCCTGGAGCTGCGGCGCCGAGGGCGGCGTGGTCCT
>CBFGXR010000238.1:0-3756 GCA_965652675.1 uncultured Castellaniella sp. | reverse complement strand
AAGCACGGCGTGTGCGCGGTCAGCCGGACGGGCAGGTCCTGCGCGTCCAGGATGCGGTCGCGCACCGTGCCGGTCAGCGGGATTTCGGCGGTGGAAATCAGGTACAGGTCCTCGGCCGGACCGTCTTCATCCGGCGTGCTGCCCTGGCCGCCCTTGGTCACCCAGAACATGTCGTCCTTGAACTTGGGCAACTGGCCGGTGCCGTACAGGGTGGAGCCGTTGACGATGTACGGGGTATAGCATTCCTGGTAGCCGTGCTCGCCGGTCTGCAGGTCCAGCATGAACTGGGCCAGCGCGCGGTGCAGGCGGGCGATGGGGCCGCGCAGCATCATGAAGCGGGCGCCCACCAGGGACCGCGCCGCCTCGAAATCCAGGCCGAAGGGCTCGGCCAGGGCGACGTGGTCGCGCGGCTCGAAACCCAGGCCGGCGGGGTTGCCGTCGGCGCCGGCGGCGCCCGGCAGCCAGCGGCGGACCTCGACGTTGTCGGCTTCGGACGCGCCGTCCGGCACGCTGTCGTCGGGCAGGTTGGGGATGGTCATCAGCCAGGCGGACAATTCCTGCTGCACCGCGCCCAGATCCTGTTCCAGGGCCTTGAGCCGGTCGGGGATGGCCTGGGATTCGGCCAGCACGGCCGAGGCGTCCTCGCCGCGCGACTTCAACTGGCCGATCTGCTTGGCGAGCGCGTTGCGCCGCGCCTGCAGTTCCTCGGTCTGGACCTGCACGGCCTTGCGGCGGGCTTCCAGCGCGTGGTAGCGGTCGGTATCGAAGGCCAGGCCGCGCCGGGCGAGTGCCCGTACGACGCGGTCCAGGTCCTTGCGCAGCAGATTGGTGTCGAGCATGGCGGGATGACGAAGAATCTTGAAAGGGGGTATTGTATTCAATCCCGCCCCCGCCCTGTCGCGGGCATGCCGCGCGGCGGCCCGGATGGCGGGCAATCCTCAGGAAAGGAGTCTCTTCATGTCGAAAGTACTGGTGCTCTACCACTCGACCTACGGTCACATCGAAACCATGGCCCAGGCCGTCGCCGAAGGCGCCCGATCGACGGGCGCCACCGTCGACATCAAGCGCGTGCCGGAACTGGTCCCCGAGGAAATCGCCCGCAAGTCCGGCTACAAGATGGACCAGGCCGCGCCCGTGGCCCAGGTCAAGGAACTGGCCGACTACGACGCCATCCTGATCGGCTGCGGCACCCGCTTCGGGCGCATGTGCTCGCAGATGGCGAACTTCCTGGACCAGGCGGGCGGCCTGTGGGCCAGCGGCCAGCTCAACGGCAAGGTGGGCGGCGCCTTCACCAGCACCGCCACGCAGCACGGCGGCCAGGAAATGACGCTGTTTTCCATCATCGCGAACATGCTGCACTTCGGCTTCGTCGTCGTGGGCCTGCCCTACAGCTTCCAGGGCCAGATGCGCCTGGACGAAGTCACCGGCGGCGCGCCCTACGGGGCGTCCACCATCGCCGGGGGCGACGGCTCGCGCAAGCCGTCCGCCAACGAACTGGACGGGGCGCGCTTCCAGGGCAAGCATGCGGCGGAAGTGGCGAACAAGCTGTTCGGATGATATCCGCCGGGACGTGAACGATCCGGGGGCGGGCGACGACGCGGAAACGCCCTCCCCGGATCACCCGCGCCCGGCGAGCCCGTCTTCCCGATAGATCGACCCGCTTCCTTCCTCGGCCCTGGCCCAGAGGACCTCGTCGGGCAGGTCCGTCTGGATCAATTCGACCGGGACACCTCCGTCGTCGATCATGGCGACGAAATAGCCGTCGATCGGTTCAAACGGGCCGAGGATGACGGTCTCGCCCTCGATGGCCGCATGAAGATCGTCGACCTTGAACGCCACGTGCGGAAGCGTCCTGATCAACGGA
Organism: uncultured Castellaniella sp.; assembly: GCA_965652675.1. Classification (GTDB taxonomy): domain Bacteria; phylum Pseudomonadota; class Gammaproteobacteria; order Burkholderiales; family Burkholderiaceae_B; genus Castellaniella. The sequence goes on along the minus strand of CBFGXR010000238.1, from coordinate 1,892 downwards.
TGCAGTGGGGAATCCGCCGTGAAGCGATGCCATTGGATGCGGAAACGGCCGGCGTTGTCGCTGGTGTACATGCCGGCTGCGGCGGAAAACCGCTCTCCGGGCCGGACCTCGGTTGTGGGAATCCCGGTGTGGTGGAACTCGTAGCGGACGTGTTTTTTCATTTTTTCATGTCCCCGGTCCGGCGCGCCGCCGGGCCGTCATTCAGTTTTCCCCCGCGTCCTCGTCCCAGGCCTTCAGCTGCGCCAGCTTTTCGCCGATCTTCAGTTCCAGGCCCCGGGGCACCGGCCGGTACCAGCCGGGTTCGGCCATGCCTTCGGGCAGATAGGTTTCCCCCGCCGCGTAGGCGTTGGGTTCGTCGTGGGCGTAGCGATACGCATGCCCGTAGCCGAGTTCCTTCATGAGCTTGGTGGGCGCGTTGCGCAGGTGCACCGGCACTTCGCGGCTGCGATCCTGCTTCACGAAGGCGCGGGCCTGGTTGTAGGCCATGTAGCCGGCGTTGCTCTTGGCGGCGACCGCCAGGTAGATGACGGCCTGGCCCAGGGCCAGTTCGCCTTCCGGAGAGCCCAGGCGTTCGTAGGTGGCGGCCGCGTCGTTGGCGATCTGCAGGGCGCGAGGATCGGCCAGGCCGATGTCCTCCCAGGCCATGCGCACGATGCGCCGCGCCAGGTAACGCGGGTCGGCGCCGCCGTCCAGCATGCGCGTCAGCCAGTACAGGGCGGCGTCCGGGTGCGAGCCGCGCACGGATTTGTGCAGGGCCGAGATCTGGTCGTAGAAGTTGTCCCCGCCCTTGTCGAAGCGGCGGCTGTTCAGGGTCAGGGCGTTTTCGATGAAGGCGGCGTCGATCCGCGCGACGCCGCTGGCGCCCGCCGCGGTCTGGCATTGTTCCAGCAGGTTCAGCAGGCGCCGGGCATCGCCGTCGGCATAGCCCACCAGGGTGTCGATGGCCAGGTCGTCGAACGCCAGGCCGCCCATGGCCTGCGACTGCGCCCGCCGCGCCAGCTGGCGCAATTCGTCCTCGTCCAGCGATTTCAGCACGTAGACCTGGGCGCGCGACAGCAGCGCGGAATTGACCTCGAACGAGGGGTTTTCCGTCGTCGCGCCGATGAAGGTCACCAGGCCGCTTTCGACGAAGGGCAGCAAGGCGTCCTGCTGGGATTTGTTGAAGCGGTGGATTTCGTCCACGAACAGGATGGTGGACTGGCCTTCGGCCTGGTTCTGCTCGGCCTGCGCCATGGCGGCACGGATGTCCTTGACGCCGGAAAACACGGCGGACAAGGCGATGAAGGCGCAGTCGAACGCCGTGGCGGTCAGCCGCGCCAGGGTGGTCTTGCCCACCCCGGGCGGCCCCCAGAAGATCATGGAATGCGGCTTGCCTGACTGGAAGGCCAGCCGCAGGGGCTTGCCTTCGCCCAGCAGGTGCGCCTGTCCGATGACCTCGTCCAGGCTGCGCGGGCGCAGGATCTCGGCCAGCGGAGCGCCGACGGCGTGATCCGCGCCCGCACCCTGCCCGCCCCGCTTGCCCCGGACGCCGGACCGGACCGGCGCCGCCGCATCCGCGAAGTCCGGGTCGTCGCCCAGCAGATCGCCCTGGTTCGCCATCGCCAGCCTAGTCCATCTTCACGAGATCGGCGCCCTGGGGCACCGCGAACCGGAACTGCCCGGCGGGGATGTCGGGATTGGCCTTCAGGCCGGTGAAGACGATGCGCGAGACCTGGCCGAAGGCGTCCAGCAGTTCCAGCCGCCGGGGCAGCCCGTCGGAAAAACCGATGTCCGCGTGGACGAACCCCGCGTCCGGCGTCTTGGGTACGGCGCGCAGCCATTGCAGCCCGTCGCGATCAGGCCGGGGCTGAAGGTCGAAGGCATCGTCCAGCGACCCCGAGCCGAACAGCAGC
>CBFGXR010000237.1:0-3776 GCA_965652675.1 uncultured Castellaniella sp. | reverse complement strand
ATTCCTTGTCCACTTCCTTGTCGTTGCGCACGACCTGGGCGGCGGCGATGGGGTCTTCGCGGGCGAAGGCGTCGAGCGCCGCCCGGATCATGCTGGCCACCGCGTCGGCCATGTGGCGCAGTTCCACCACCGGTTCATAGGACGAATTGGACTCGTGCAGGCGGCGGGCGACCTTGGCGATCTTCTCGGCCTCATCGCCGCAGCGTTCCATGTCGGTCAGCATCTTGGACACCGACAGCAGCATGCGCAGGTCGCCCGCCGTCGGCTGGTTGCGCGCGATCAGCTGGCTGATGCGCTCGTCGATGTCGATTTCGAACTGGTTGACCTGCCGTTCGTGTTCGCGGACCCGGTCCACCAGATGCAGTTCGCCCCGGGCCAGGGCGTGGATGCCGTCCAGCACCATGGATTCGACCAGCCCGCCCATCTGCAGGAACATGGACCGCGTCGTTTCGAGTTCGCTGTGAAATTGCTTGTTGGTGTGTTCCAGCATCCGGGACCTCTGTCAGCCTGCCGCCAGGCGCGTTCAACGATCGCAAAGCGTACCATCACGCCTGCCGCTTGGAAAGAATGCCCCAGCATAGCAGCGCCATGTGACAGGAACATGACGGCGGACCGATCGGGCGCCCTGCCGGGCGGACACGGCCGGCACGAAACCTGGCGCCGCCGGGCCGCGCGGCCTCAGTCGCGCAGTTCCAGCCGCGACACGCCCGCCTGCCCCGCCACCAGCGCCACCTGGGCGCCGGCGATCGCGAACAGGCCGCAGCAGACCACGCCCGGAATGTTGTTCAGCACCGCCTCGAATTCGGCGGGGTCGCCGTAGCGCAGGCCGGCGACGTCCAGGATCTGGTTGCCGTTGTCGGTGGTGAAGCCCTCGCGCAGGCGCGGCTGCCCGCCCAGCTGGCGGACTTCGCGGGCGACGGCCTCGCGCGCCAGGGGGATGACTTCGATGGGCAGCGGAAAGCCGCCCAGGCGCTCGACCAGCTTGGTTTCGTCGACGATGCAGACGAAGCGGTCCGCCACCGAGGCCACGATCTTCTCGCGCGTCAGCGCCCCGCCGCCGCCCTTGATCATGTTCAGCTGATGGTCGATCTCGTCGGCGCCGTCCACGTACAGCGCCAGCGAGGCCACCTCGTTCAGGTCCAGGACCTGAATGCCGGCCGCCTGCAGGCGGCGCGTGCTGCGTTCCGAACTGGACACCGCCGCGCGGAAGGCCTGGCGAGGGGGCGCGAGCAGGTCGATGAACCGGTCCACGGTCGATCCCGTGCCCACGCCCAGGACGCTGTCGGGCCGCAACTGGGGCAGCACATCGTCGAGGGCGGCCTGGGCCGCCTGTTGCTTGAGTTCGTCCTGGGTGAGCATGGGGATGTCCGGTCGGAGGTCTGGAAGGCCTGTATTGTAATGGCCGCGTGCCTCGTGACCACCGCTCCCCGAGTCCCGCGCGCTGGCCCGCGTGCGCGCAGGCCGCCGCGCGGCGACACATCCTGTCGCGAGGCGCTCCTAGACTGGCCCGGTGTCTCAAGCTCGCAGAGGAATCGACGCCATGCCCCCCACCGAAGCCCAATGGAACCGCGCCCTGGCCTATCTGCGCGAGGCCCGCGGCCTGCTGATCACCGCCGGCGCCGGCATGGGCGTGGATTCCGGCCTGCCGGACTTTCGCGGCCGGGAGGGCCTGTGGCAGGCCTATCCCGCCCTGCGCCAGGCGCGCCTGGACTTCAAGCGCATCGCCCAGCCCGAGGCCTTCGACCGCTGGCCCACGCTGGCCTGGGGGTTCTATGGCCATCGCCTGTCCCTGTACCGCCGGACCGCGCCGCATGCGGGTTTCGGCATCCTGCGGCGCTGGGCCAGTCGGCTGCCGCACGGCGCCTTCATCTTCACCAGCAACGTCGACGGCCAGTTCCAGCGGGCCGGATTCGACCCGGACCGCATCCTGGAATGCCACGGCTCGCTGCACTGGATGCAATGCCACGCCCGCTGCCGGCACCGGATCTGGCCAGCCGACGGTTTCGAGCCGGACGTGGACCCCGAGACCTGCCGGCTGCGCTCGCCCCTGCCGGTCTGCCCCGACTGCGGCGCCCTGGCCCGCCCCAACGTGCTGCTCTTCAATGATCTGGACTGGGAAATGGCGCGCATGACGGCCCAGCGCGACCGGCTGAACGCCTGGCTGGAATCCGTCGGCGGCGACCGCCTGGCCGTCATCGAACTGGGCGCGGGCCAGGCGATCCCGTCGGTGCGCCATTTCAGCCTGCGCACCGGCCATCCAGTCCTGCGCATCAACGCCCGCGACAGCGCCATTTCCCCGCGCTGGGGCGTGGGCCTGGAAGGCTCCGCGCTGCAGGTCCTGCAATGGCTGGACGACCACATCTGATTCATACTGACGGCTTCCCGACTCATCGCCACCCGACATGGCCAAACGATCCTCGACCCTGGAAACCACCCTGCTGGCGCTGGAAATGCTGCGCCGGATCCCGCGCGCGCCCCGCTCGATCACCGCCACGGAACTGCACGCACAACTGGCCGCCAGCGGCTTCGAGCGCGACCTGCGCACCATCCAGCGGCAGCTGGACATGCTCAGCACGGCCCTGGACATCGAGCGCGACGACCGGGCCGCGCCCTACCAGTACCGATGGCTGCCGCACGCCCAGCCGCTGGCCATCCCCCATCTGAGCGCGCAGGAATCCCTGCTGCTGAAACTGGCCGAGGAACATCTGCGCCATCTGCTGCCCGCCCACCTGATGAAGTCCCTGGACGGTTTCTTCGTCCAGGCGCGGCGCAATCTGGCGCCTGACGGCCATGCGCGGCGGGAACGCGAATGGCCGTCCAAGATCCGCGTGGTCGCCACCAGCCAGCCGCTGCTGCCCCCGAAAATCGCCGCCGGGGTGCTGGAAACGGTCAGCGAGGCCCTGTACCACAACCATTGGCTGCGGCTGGACTACAAGAACGCCGGCGGCCGGCGCCAGACGGCCGAGGTCATGCCCCTGGGGCTGGCCCAGCAGGGCCCGCGCCTGTACCTGGTGTGCCGCTACCGGGGCTACGACAATGAGCGCAGCCTGGCACTGCACCGCATCCTGAGCGCGGAACAGGCCTCGACCATCGCCTTCGACCGGCCGCAGGATTTCGACCTGAAACGATACGATGACGATGGCCGTTTCCGCTTCGGCGAGGGCGAGCGCATCCGCCTGCGCTTTCGTATCGACCGGAACGTCGGACAACACCTGCTGGAAACCCCGTTGTCCAGGGACCAGACGGTCGTCGAGCGCGAGAACGACCGGCTGGAAATCACCGCCACCGTGGTCGACAGCGCCATGCTGGACCAATGGCTTCGGGGGTTCGGGGACGCGGTGGACGGCGTGGAGAAAAAAACGGCGGTGTAATCGAGGACGACACATGTCGTCGCCCTCGGATCTCATCATGGCCTCGTTCCCATTCGATCAAGGAGCTTTCCGATGAACGCCCCCGCCTTCTCCCCCGCCGACCTCGACGCCCTGCGTCAGGCCCACGCCCTGCTGGAAAATCCGGGGCTGGCCGCGCGCATCACGAACCTGATCGGCGCGCCCGTCGAAAAATTCCTGGACCGGCTGCCCGCGGGCTGGAACGCCCAGATCGGCCAGGTCACCCGGCTGGCCCTGAGCAAGGCCGCCGACGCCGCCCTGTTCACGCTGCGCGACACGCCCGCCGATGGCGGCTCGTCGAATCGTTGGCACAAGATCGGCGCGGCCGTCAGCGGCGGCGTGGGCGGCTTTTTCGGGCTGGCCGGACTGGCGATGGAACTGCCCGTG
>CBFGXR010000236.1:0-3781 GCA_965652675.1 uncultured Castellaniella sp. | reverse complement strand
GGCGGTGAAATGAGCCGGATCTGGTGCGGGGGACATCCGTAAAAAAAAGCTCCCGAGGGAGCTTTTTTTACGGGTGGGGAAGCGCCATCCGATGGGCCATCAGTACACCCCTTGGGCCAGCATCGCGTCGGCCACCTTCACGAAGCCGGCGATGTTGGCGCCGTTCAGGTAGTTGACGGACTTGCCCGCGTTGCCGTAGCGCACGCAGTTTTCGTGGATGTCGCGCATGATGGCATGCAGCTTGGCGTCGACTTCCTCGCGGGTCCAGTGCAGGCGCTGGGCGTTCTGGCTCATTTCCAGGCCGGACACGGCCACGCCGCCGGCGTTGCTGGCCTTGCCGGGCGCGTACAGCACGCCGGCCGCGATGAAGGCTTCGGCCGCTTCGATGGTGGACGGCATGTTGGCGCCTTCGGCCACGCAGCGCACGCCGTTGGCGATCAGGGTGCGGGCATCCTCGATCTCCAGTTCGTTCTGCGTCGCGCAGGGCAGGGCCACGTCCACGGGCACGTGCCAGGGGCGCTTGCCGGCTTCGTAGGTCAGGCCGAACTGCTTGGCGTATTCCTCGACGCGGCCGCGCTTTTCGTTCTTCAGTTCGATCAGGGCCGCCAGCTTTTCCGGCGTGAAGCCGGCCGGGTCCACCACGCAGCCGTGGGAGTCGGACACCGTGACGACCTTGGCGCCCAGCTGCAGGCATTTCTCGATGGTGTACTGCGCCACGTTGCCCGAGCCGGAGACCGAGACCGTGTAGCCTTCGAGGGACTGGCCGGCGTGCTTGAGCATTTCTTCCGCGAAGTAGACCGTGCCGTAGCCGGTGGCTTCGGGGCGGATCAGGCTGCCGCCGAAGCTCAGGCCCTTGCCGGTGAAGACGCAGGCGCCCTGGTTGGACAGTTTCTTCATCATGCCGGCCATGAAGCCGACCTCGCGGGCGCCCACGCCGATGTCGCCGGCCGGCACGTCCGTGTCCGGGCCCAGGTGGCGATGCAGTTCGATGATCAGGGCCTGGCAGAAGCGCATGACTTCGGCGTCGGACTTGCCCTTGGGGTCGAAGTCGGAACCGCCCTTGCCGCCGCCCATGGGCAGGGTGGTCAGCGCGTTCTTGAAGGTCTGCTCGAAGGCCAGGAATTTCAGGATCGACAGGTTCACCGAGGGGTGGAACCGCATGCCGCCTTTGTAGGGGCCGATGGCCGAGCTGTGCTGGATGCGGAAGCCGCGATTGACCTGGATCCGGCCGGCGTCGTCCATCCAGCTGATGCGGAACTGCAGGGCGCGTTCCGGCTCGACGAGGCGCTCGAGCAGGGCCTGGCTGGCGTAGCGCGGGTTCTGCTGGATGAAAGGCCACAGGCTGTGCATGACTTCTTTCACGGCCTGCATGAATTCGGGCTGGTGCGGGTCCCGGGCCTGAATCCGGGTGAGGAACTGATCGACGGAAGGAAGTGTCATCAAAGGTGCTCGCTTATTTCTTCATCATGTCAAAAAATTCGGCGTTGTTCTTGGTGGCCCGGATTTTGTCCAGGATGAATTCCATTGCGTCGACGTCATCCATGTCGTGGATGAACTTGCGCAGCACCCAGATCTTCTGTAGAAGTTCGGGCTTGATCAGGAGCTCTTCGCGACGCGTGCCGGATTTGTTCAGGTTGATGGCCGGGTAGATGCGTTTCTCGGCCAGTCGGCGCTCCAGGTGCACCTCGGAGTTGCCGGTGCCCTTGAATTCTTCGTAGATCACTTCGTCCATGCGGCTGCCGGTCTCGATCAGGGCCGTGCCGATGATCGTCAGCGAGCCGCCTTCTTCCAGGTTGCGCGCCGCGCCGAAGAAGCGCTTCGGGCGCTGCAGGGCGTTGGCGTCCACGCCGCCGGTCAGGACCTTGCCCGAGGCCGGCACCACGGTGTTGTAGGCGCGCGCCAGGCGGGTGATCGAATCCAGCAGGATGACCACGTCCTTCTTCAGTTCGACCAGGCGCTTGGCCTTTTCGATGACCATTTCGGCGACCTGGACGTGGCGCGTGGCCGGTTCGTCGAAGGTGGAAGCCACGACTTCGCCGCGCACGGTGCGCTGCATTTCGGTGACTTCCTCGGGGCGCTCGTCCACCAGCAGGACGATCATCACCGCGTCGGGGTAGTTGGCGGTGATGGCGTGCGCGATGTGCTGCATGATCACCGTCTTGCCGGACTTCGGGCTGGCGACCACCAGCGCGCGCTGGCCCTTGCCGATGGGCGCGAAGATGTCCAGGATGCGCCCGGTGATGTTTTCCTTGCTCTTGATGTCCCGTTCCAGCACCAGCGGGTCGTCGGGGTGCAGCGGCGTCAGGTTCTCGAACATGATCCGGTGCTTGATGGCTTCCGGCGCGACGTCGTTGACCTTGTCGACCTTGACCAGCGCGAAGTAGCGTTCACCGTCCTTCGGGACGCGGACCTCGCCTTCGATCGAGTCGCCCGTGTGCAGATTGAAGCGCCGGATCTGCGAGGGCGAGATGTAGATGTCGTCGGTGCTGGCCAGATAGGACGTTTCCGGCGAGCGCAGGAAGCCGAAGCCGTCGGGCAGGACTTCCAGGACGCCGTCGCCGAAGATCTGTTCGCCCTGCTTGGCCCGCCGCTTCATGATGGCAAACATCAGTTCCTGCTTGCGCAGCCGATTGGCGTTTTCGATCTCGAGACCGGCGGCCATTTCGAGCAGCTGCGAAACGTGCAGCGCTTTGAGTTCGTTCAGGTGCATGGGAAAGAGGGGAGAGGGAAGGAAAGTGGAGGTCGTCGGATGGTCGGCGAACCCGGGACCGGGTTCGCGCGCGGAATCAAAGCGGATGAGCGGGACGGATCAGAGGGCTTCGTCGAGGAAGGCCTGGAGCTGGGTGCGGGACAGGGCGCCGACCTTGGTGGCGGCGACCTTGCCGTCCTTGAACAGCATCAGGGTGGGAATGCCGCGGATGCCGTATTTGGCCGCGCTGTCGGGGTTTTCGTCGACGTTCAGCTTGGCGATGGTGACGCGGCCCTGGTATTGGGCGGCGGCCTCGTCGAGCAGGGGGGCGACCATTTTGCAGGGACCGCACCATTCGGCCCAGTAGTCGACCAGAACGGGCAGATCGGATTGGAGCACGTCGCCCGGAAAGGACGCGTCGCTGACGTGCTTGATGGAGTCACTCATGTCGTGTGCGCGGATGCGAGGATAAGGGATGACGGCGGACCGGAAAGAAACCGCCCCGAGGAAGGGCGCGTCGGTCCAATGGCGATAAGCATACCATTAATTCTCCGTAAAATAGGCCTCTTTTGAATCTCACAGACGGACGGAAACCATTGAGCACCGCACGCTACGATGAATCGTCGATCCGCGTCCTGAAGGGTCTGGAGCCCGTGCGCCAGCGGCCCGGGATGTACACGCGCACCGACAATCCGCTGCACATCATCCAGGAAGTCGTCGACAACGCCGCCGACGAGGCGCTGGCCGGGTACGCCCGCAACATCGCGGTCACGCTGCACGCCGACGGCAGCCTGACGGTCGAGGACGACGGCCGCGGCATTCCGGTGGGCGAACACCCCGAGGAACACGCGCCCGTGGTCGAACTGGTCTTCACCCGCCTGCACGCGGGGGGCAAGTTCAGCAAGGCCGACGGCGGCGCCTACGCCTTTTCCGGCGGCCTGCACGGGGTGGGGGTGTCGGTCACCAACGCCCTGTCGACGCGGCTCGAGGTCACCGTCTGGCGCGACGGCGGCGAATGGCGCATCGTCTTCGCCGACCGGGACGCGGACCTCGCCTTCGATCGAGTCGCCCGTGTGCAGATTGAAGCGCCGG
>CBFGXR010000235.1:0-3783 GCA_965652675.1 uncultured Castellaniella sp. | reverse complement strand
AAAAACCATTGTGCACCAGCATGCCGGCACGCACCCCCGCCGCATGCAGGGCCCGAGCGAAACCCCAGTAGTCCGCTCGCGGGCCTTCGGGTTCGTAGATGGGGCCCGGCGAGGCGTACACCCGCCGCGCCTCGCCCCAGCCGATGGTGGAAAAGCCGCCGAACACGCGCAGGCGCTCGGCGTCGGCGGTGCCGTCCGCCCGGGCGATGCGGGCCGCATGCTGGGCCTGCAGCAATTCGCTCTTGCGCAGCACCGGCACGCGGGCCAGGGCCTGGCGCGAATCCAGCGCCGCCGGATCGATCCCCTGGAGCTGCCGGGCGATGGCCGGCGCCCGCGCCCGGGCCCGTTCCAGGGCGTCGGGCAGGCGCTCGAACAGCCGCCGTTCGCGCTCGTCGGCGGGCAGGGTCTCGCGCGCATCGTAGTATGCCTGCATGCCATTCCCCCGTGTCAGGCCAGCCAGCGCTTGCGCCGGCGGTAGAACTTGGTGTCGCGGAAGCTGGTGCGGCCCGCCCCCGAGACGCCCAGATAGAATTCCTTCACGTCCTCGTTCTCGGCCAGCGCGCGGGCGGCGCCGTCCATCATCACGCGGCCGTTTTCCAGGATGTAGCCGTAGTCCGCGTAGCGCAGGGCCACGTTGGTGTTCTGTTCCGCCAGCAGAAAGCTGACGCCTTCGCGCTGGTTCAGGTCGCGCACGATCTCGAAGATTTCCTCGACGATCTGCGGCGCCAGGCCCATCGAGGGCTCGTCCAGCAGGATCATGCGCGGGTCGGCCATCAGCGCCCGGCCGATGGCGGCCATCTGCTGTTCGCCGCCGGACGTATAGCCGGCCTGGCTCTTGCGCCGCTGCTTCAGGCGCGGGAAATAGCGATAGACCCGTTCCAGGGCGGCATCCAGGTCGGCACGCCCCAGGCGCCGCGTATAGGCGCCGGTGAGCAGGTTTTCCTCGATGCTCAGGTGGGCGAAGCAATGGCGGCCTTCCATGACCTGGACCACGCCGCGCTGCACCAGGTCGGCCGGCGACAGGGACTCGATGCGTTCCCCGCGATATTCGATCCCGCCCTTGGTGACCTCGCCGCGCTCGCCGCGCAGCAGGTTGGAGATCGCCCGCAGGGTGGTGGTTTTGCCGGCGCCGTTGGCGCCCAGCAGCGCCACGATCCGGCCTTCCGGCACGGTCAGGGACACGCCCTTGAGCACCAGGATGACGTGGTTGTAGATGACCTCGATGCCATTGACGTTCAACAGCACCGCGGGTTCGGACGCCTGTGCGCTATCCATCGATTCCTCTCCCAGGGGCCGGGCGCGGCCCGGCCCCGGCACGGCTTACTCGGCGGCGCAGTCGCGCGTCGGCAGTTTCTTCTCGGCGGCGTACTTGTCGCCCAGGGATTTCACCAGCGGCTGCACGTACTTCGGGTTGGACTGGTACCAGTCGGACACGACGTCGAATTTCTTGCCGTCCCACTGGATGATGCGCGCCCAGTCGTCGCCCATGTGGTTCTCGCACGAGGTCTTGACCGGCCGCATCAGCTTGGCGAAGCCCAGCTGTTCCAGGCGGGCCTGGTCCAGGTTCAGGTTTTCATAGCCCCAGCGCACCTGCTCGGGCGTCATGTGCTTGCCCTTGCCGAATTTTTCCTGGGCCGTGCGGATGGCCTCGACCTGCAGCATGGAGATCATCATGCCGCGCGTGTAGGCCAGACTGGTACCAGTCGGACACGACGTCGAATTTCTTGCCGTCCCACTGGATGATGCGCGCCCAGTCGTCGCCCATGTGGTTCTCGCACGAGGTCTTGACCGGCCGCATCAGCTTGGCGAAGCCCAGCTGTTCCAGGCGGGCCTGGTCCAGGTTCAGGTTTTCATAGCCCCAGCGCACCTGCTCGGGCGTCATGTGCTTGCCCTTGCCGAATTTTTCCTGGGCCGTGCGGATGGCCTCGACCTGCAGCATGGAGATCATCATGCCGCGCGTGTAGGCCAGCGAACCGAAAGTGCTGCCATCCTTGTCGGCGCCCTCGCCCTTGTCGTAGACGTATTTCTTCACGTCCTCGTGCACCCGGCCGTGTTCCGCGCTGTTCTGGATGGTGATGCCGTGGTAGCCCTTGGCGACGTCGCCCAGGTCCTTGACGTCAGTCTCGGAACTGGCCCACCAGATGCCGTACATCTTGTCGCGCGGATAGCCCACGCCCTGGGCCTCGCGGATGGCCGTCGGGGTCATGATCCCGGCGCTCCACAGGATCACGTAGTCGGGCCGGTTCTTGCGGATCTGCAGCCAGGTGGATTTCTGCTCGACCCCGGGGGCGGCGACCGGATAGAGCTGCAGGTCGAAGCCGTTGTCCTTGGCGCGTTCCTGGAGCAGCGGGATGGGCTCCTTGCCGAAGGGCGAGTCGTGGTAGATCAGGGCGATCTTCTTGCCCTTGAGCTTGTCCTCGCCGCCCAGGTTCTTGGCGATGTCCTGGATCATGACGTCGGCCGCCGTCCAGTACGTACCCAGCAGCGGGAAGTTCCATTTGAAGACCCGGCCGTCGGCCGACTGCGACAGGCCGTAGCCCACCGTGACCACGGGCTGTCCGTCGACGATCGCCTTGTCGGTCACGGCGAAGGTGATGCCCGTGGACTGGGTGTCGAAGCCGGAGGCCCCGCCGTTCTTGTTCTTCAGCCGTTCGTAGCATTCCACGCCCTTGTCGGTGGAATAGGCGGTCTCGCATTCCTCGTAGGAGATCTTGACGCCGTTGACGCCCCCGTCGCGCTCGTTGACGAGCTTGAGGTAGTCGATCTTGCCGTTGGCCCAGGGAATGCCGAGCGGGGCGAACGAGCCGGTCCGGTAGACCAGCAGGGGAATGAACTGCTCGTCGGCGGCCTGGGCCGTGCCGGCGACACCCGCCAGCCCGACGACGGCCAGCAAGGCGGTGGCGGCGGTCTTCGTCAGTGCATGCTTCATCTGTAGCTCCTCCTGGTGCGTGTGGCACCTATCGTTTCAACAAAGAACGGGTCCGATCGAACGCCGCCCCAAAGGCCCCCTTGATCGCTCAATGGGGGAACGGCCAGATCCTGAGTTTTTCCTTGGCGATGCTCCACAGCCTGGCCAGACCGTGCGGCTCCGCGATCAGAAAGAAGACGATCAGGAAGCCGAAAACCATGTGTTCGATGTGCGAGGCCACGTCCACCGGCAGGTCCAGGCCCAGCCAGTGCGGCACGTTGGTCAGCAGCACCGGCACCAGCACCATGAAGGCCGCGCCGAAGAAACTGCCGATGATGGAGCCCAGGCCGCCGATGATGATGATGAACAGCAGCTGCAGCGAGCGGTTCAGGTCGAAGGCCAGGGGTTCCCACGATCCCAGGTGGATGTAGGCCCACAGCGCGCCCGCCACGCCGATGATGAAGGAGCTGACGGCGAAGGCGGTGAGCTTGGCGTACACCGGACGGATGCCGATGACGGCGGCGGCCACGTCCATGTCGCGGATCGCCATCCACTGCCGGCCGATGGCGCCGCGCACCAGGTTTTTCGCCAGCAGGCCGATGACCGCCACGAAGCACAGCACGAACAGGTATTTCTGCGCGGGCGTGGCCACCGGCAGTCCGAAGGCTTCCAGCGCCGGCACGGACACGTTGCCCGAGGACGAATAATTGGTGAAATAGGGAATGCGCAGGAAGGCCCAGTCCATGAAGAACTGCCCCGCCAGCGTCGTCACCGCCAGGTACAGGCCGCGGATGCGCAGACTAGGCACGCCGAACACCACGCCCGCCAGGGTGGCGAACACGCCGCCCAGCAGGATCTGGACCACCAGCGGCAGG
>CBFGXR010000234.1:0-3785 GCA_965652675.1 uncultured Castellaniella sp. | reverse complement strand
GGCCCGGCAGCCAGGTCAGGCGTTCGCGCAGGCGCGACACGGTGCGGCGCAGCCGGTAGATCTCGTCCGACCCCTGCGGGGCCGCGGCGAAGACCTCGACCAGGCCCAGCTGTTCGACGAACAGCGGCGCCAGGCGGTTGGTCCAGTCGTTGAAGTCGCCGGCGATCAGCAGCGGCTCGTGCGCGGGCACCAGGCGCTGGATGCGGTCGGCCAGCGCCTGCACCTGGCGCGACCGCCCGCCCGCCAGCAGGCCCAGGTGCACCACCAGGCAGTGCACCGGCACGTCGCCGACCCGCACCACCCCGTGCAGCAGGCCGCGCTGCTCCAGGCGGTGGTCGGAGACGTCCTGGTTTTCGTAATACAGGATGGGATAGCGCGACAGCAGCGCGTTGCCGTGGTCGGTCGACTGGCGCACGGCGTTGCAGCCGTAGGCGGCCTGCATGCGCAGCGCCGCCGCCAGGGATTCGTGCTGGGCGTCCAGGCTGCCGCGCACCTGGTTTCGGCCCTGGACTTCCTGCAGGAACAGCAGGTCGGGCCGCAGACCGTACAGGCCCAGCCGCAGGTCGGCCAGCGATTCCCGCCCACCCGTGGCCGAACGGCCCTTGTGGATGTTGTAGCTGACGACCCGCAGGACGGGCATGGCCGGTCTCCCCGCCTACTTGGCTTCCGTCTGGCGCAGGCGGATGTGCAGCTCGCGCAGCTGCTTCTCGTCCACGGCCGACGGCGCTTGCGTCAGCAGGCACTGGGCGCGCTGCGTCTTGGGGAAGGCGATCACGTCGCGGATGGATTCCGCGCCCGCCATCAGCGTCACCAGACGGTCCAGGCCGAAGGCCAGGCCGCCGTGCGGCGGCGCGCCGTACTGCAGGGCGTCGAGCAGGAAGCCGAATTTCAGGCGGGCTTCCTCTTCGTCGATCTTCAGGGCCTTGAAGACCTTGCGCTGGACGTCGGCGCGGTGGATGCGCTCGGACCCGCCGCCGACTTCCCAGCCGTTCATGACCATGTCGTAGGCGCGCGCGACGGCCTTGCCCGGATCGGTTTCCAGCAGGTCCTCGTGGCCCGGCTTGGGGCAGGTGAAGGGATGGTGCGCGGCCGTGTAGCGGCCTTCGCCCTCGTCGTATTCGAACATGGGGAAGTCCACCACCCACAGCGGCTTCCAGCCCGGCTCGAACAGCCCGTTGGCGCGGCCGAATTCGCTCTGGCCGATCTTCACGCGCAGGGCGCCGATGGCGTCGGCGACGACCTTGGCGCGGTCGGCGCCGAAGAAGATCAGGTCGCCGTTCCGCGCGCCGGTGCGCTCGATCAGGGCGCGCAGCGCGTCGGCATGGATGTTCTTGACGATGGGCGACTGCAGGCCTTCGGGGATCGAGGCGGCGTCGTTGACCTTGATGTAGGCCAGGCCGCGCGCGCCGTAGATGCCGACGAACTGGGTATAGGCGTCGATCTCGCTGCGCGGCATGCTGGCGCCGCCGGGCACGCGCAGGGCCACCACGCGGCTGGCCGGATCATTGGCCGGGCCGGAGAAGACCTTGAAGTCCACGTCGCGCATCAGGTCGGCCACGTCGGTGAATTCCAGCTTCACGCGCAGGTCGGGCTTGTCCGAGCCGAAACGGCGCATGGCTTCTTCCCAGCTCATGACGGGGAATTCGGGCAGCGCCACGTCCAGCACCTGGCGGTAGATTTCGCGCACCATGCCTTCGAAGATCTCGCGGATCTGGACTTCGTCCAGGAACGAGGTCTCGCAATCGATCTGGGTGAATTCCGGCTGGCGGTCGGCGCGCAGGTCCTCGTCGCGGAAGCACTTGGTGATCTGGTAGTAGCGGTCGAAGCCGGACACCATCAGCATCTGCTTGAACAGCTGCGGCGACTGCGGCAGCGCGAAGAATTCGCCCGGATTCACGCGCGAGGGCACCAGGTAGTCGCGCGCGCCTTCGGGCGTGCTGCGGGTCAGCATCGGGGTTTCGATGTCGATGAAGCCCAGGGCGTCCAGGTAGTTGCGCGCCACCATGGACACGCGATAGCGCAGCATCAGGTTGCGCTGCATCTGCGGACGGCGCAGATCCAGCACCCGGTGCGTCAGGCGCGTGGTCTCGGACAGGTTGTCATCGTCCAGCTGGAACGGCGGCGTGACCGAGGCGTTGAGGATCTCGATTTCGCGGCAGAGGATCTCGATTTCGCCCGAGAGCAGGTCGGGATTGGTGGTCCCGGCCGGGCGCAGGCGCACCAGGCCGGTGATCCGCAGGCAGTATTCGTTGCGGATCCGCTCGGCGGTCTCGAACGCGGCCTTGTTGTCCGGGTCCACCACCACCTGGGCCAGGCCCGCGCGGTCGCGCAGGTCGATGAAGATCACGCCGCCATGGTCGCGGCGGCGATGCACCCAGCCGAACAGGGTCACGGTCTGGTCGAGGTGGGCCTTGGAGACCTCGCCGGTATAGCAAGTGCGGTTCAAGAATGGCTCCGTCAGAGGAATTGTTCGGATTTCAATGGGGCTGCCCGCCGGGGGATTCCACCGCGGGCAGATCCATCTGTGTCTGGGGCGGCAGGCCGGGCGGCGCCACCACTCCCATGGACACGATGTATTTCAGTGCCGTTTCCACCGACATGTCGAGCACCTGGACATCGGCGCGCGGCATCATCAGGAAGAAGCCCGACGTCGGGTTGGGCGTCGTGGGCACGTAGACGCTGACGAAATCGCCTTCCAGCAGCGCGGCGATTTCGGGGCAGGGGGCGCCGGTCAGGAAACCGATGGTCCAGGCGCCCTGGCGCGGATACTGCACCAGCACGGCTTCCCGGAAGGCCTGGCCGTTGGGCGCGAACACGGTGTCGCTGACCTGCTTGACCGAATTATAAATGGAGCGCACCAGGGGGATGCGTCCCAGCAGGGCTTCCCAGCGCGACAGGATGGCGCGGCCGATGAAATTGGCGCAGAACAGCCCCGTGATCAGGATCACGGCCAGGACCAGGACCAGTTCGAAACCGGGGATCGCCACCCCGAACAGGGCTTCGGGCGACAGGAACGACGGCACCAGGGACATGAGGGTACCGACCA
This sequence comes from uncultured Castellaniella sp., assembly GCA_965652675.1. Taxonomy (GTDB): domain Bacteria; phylum Pseudomonadota; class Gammaproteobacteria; order Burkholderiales; family Burkholderiaceae_B; genus Castellaniella. The sequence continues at coordinate 739 of CBFGXR010000234.1, read as the reverse complement.
GGACGGTCAGCACCCAGACCGTGGCCACCAGCGGCAGCCAGATCAGCAGGCCGGTGATGAAGTAGCGTTTGAGGAAGCGCATGGAGTCCGGGGTTCCGGGCGTCAGCCCGACGTCGAGGCCGGCGGGGTCCCGCCGCCGGAGGCGGAGGCCGCGCCCGACGAGGACCCGCCCGACGCGTCGGCGGATTTCGGGGCGGACTTTCCGCCCCCGCGGAAATCGGTCTCGTACCAGCCGGAGCCCTTCAGGCGGAAACCGGCGGCCGTCACCTGCTTTTCATAGGCATCCTGGCCGCAGGCCGGGCAGGTCTTCAGCGGCGGATCCGAGATTTTCCGCAGCACATCCTGTTCATGGCCGCAGCGGCTGCAACGATAGGCGTAGATAGGCACAGCAATTCCAAATGAATCAACCGCTGGATTTTAATCCTTTCAGCTAAACGAGTTAGGCAGCATGAACATCGCGGCCGCGATCAGCGTCGGCACGGCGGCGGAGGCGAGCAGGCGCAGCGGCGAAATGGTGCCGTCGCCGAAGCAGCCCTTCAGGATGGAGAAGCCGGCCGGATTCGGCGCGTTGGCGATCACGGTCAGGCCGCCGCCCGTCACGGCGCCGGCCACCAGCATGTAGCGCCAGAGATCGCCGGTGCCCTCGACCAGCGAACCCAGATAGGTCAGGGCCGCGTTGTCGGTGACCGCCGTCAGGGCCGTGGCGCCCAGGTACAGGACATAGGGCGAAAGCCCCCCC
>CBFGXR010000233.1:0-3812 GCA_965652675.1 uncultured Castellaniella sp. | reverse complement strand
CTGATGCGAGCCGACATCGAGACGCGCTCGGAGCACGCCTGCTTCGGCGGCCGCCAGGAAGTCTGGCGGCATGCGTCCGCCGCGCTGGGGTGCGACATGCGCGTCGGCGTCTTCCTGCCCTCGGCCGCATTGCGCGGGGAATCGTGCCCGGTGCTGTACTGGCTGTCCGGCCTGACCTGCACGGAACAGAACTTCATCACCAAGGCCGGCGCCCAGGCGCATGCCGAACGCCACGGCCTGATCCTGGTCGCGCCGGACACCAGTCCGCGCGGCGAAGGCGTGGCCGACGACCCGGCCTACGACCTGGGCCAGGGCGCGGGCTTCTACCTGAACGCCACCCAGGCGCCCTGGGCCGCGCATTACCGCATGCAGGACTATGTGGCCGATGAACTGCCCGCCCTGATCGAACAGCATTTCCCGGCGTCGGCGGCGCGCGGCATCGCCGGCCATTCCATGGGCGGCCACGGTGCGCTGGTCACCGCCCTGCGCCATCCCGGGCGCTATCGCAGCGTGTCCGCGTTTTCGCCCATCGTCGCGCCTTCGCAAGTGCCCTGGGGACAGAAGGCGTTGGCCGCCTACCTGGGCGAGGATCGCGAGGCCTGGGCGCAATGGGACGCGGTGGCGTTGATCCACGCGGCCTCGCCCTCGGAACATTTGCCGATGCTGGTGGATCAGGGCCTGGACGACGAGTTCCTGGACGGGCAGCTGCGGCCCGAATTGCTGGAAGAAGCCTGCCTGGAGACGGGTTATCTGTCGACCGTGCGTCGGCATGCCGGGTACGACCACAGCTACTACTTCATCGCCAGCTTCATCGGGGAACACATTGCGTTCCACGCGGGGGCTTTGCGGGGGTAGGGCGCGCGGCCGTCCCGGGCCGGGCGGCGCTCCAGGGGCCGGTATCCTGGTGTCATGCAGGATTTCGATGGATGCGATGTAATAATTTAATTTCCAAATACATCGCGACGGAATTATCCTGATGCCCGATCAGGAACCCCCTTGATCCGAAGGATCGCCACCGATTGCGGGCGGACGCTGACTTTCAGAGGGAGTCATTCAATGGGACAGAGCGCAATGGAACAGAACGCGGATTATCTGCGGCAGGCCATCGAACTGGCCTACGCCAACGCCGAACGGGGCGGACGTCCCTTCGGGGCGGTGGTGGTCAAGGACGGCAGGATCATCGCCCGGGCGGTCAACGAGATCATCGGCACCAACGATCCCACGGCGCATGCCGAACTGCTGGCGATCCGCGCGGCCAGCCAGCATCTCGGCTCCGCCCGCCTCGACGGCTGCGCGGTCTACGCCAGCGGGCATCCCTGTCCGATGTGCATGGGCGCGATGCGCCTGGCGGGCATCCAGGAAGTCGCCTACGCCTATTCCAACGAGGATGGTGAACCCTTCGGCCTGTCCACCGCCGCCGTCTATGCCGATCTTGCCAAGCCTTTCGATCAGCAGTCGATGAGGATACGCCATGTGCCGGTCCGGCTCGACGCCAGGCCGGATCTCTACGCGGACTGGAAGGACCGGCAGCGGACCGGCACCTGAGCGGGTGGTGAGCATGCAATCGAAGTTCGGGCGCTTCGCCCTGATCACCACCGTGGCGCTCATCGGGCTCAACCTGCGGCCGTTCATCACCAGCATCGGGCCGCTGGCGGCCGGCATCCAGGACAGCACGGCACTGAGCCTGCAGGGCATGGCCCTGCTGACGCTGATCCCCATGCTGCTGATGGGCTTGGTGGCGTTTGCCGGCCCTGCCTTGCAAAGCGCGGTCGGCGCGCGCCGGGCCATGATCGGCGCCTTGCTGGTGATTTGCGCCGGCATTGCCCTGCGCCTGCTGGCCTCGACCGGGTGGCTGATGGTCGCCACGGCCGCGCTCATCGGCCTGGGGGTGGCGGTCGTCCAGGCCGTCTTCCCGGGCATCGTGAAGCGGGAATTCCCGCGCCAGGTGGGACCCATGATGGGGCTGTATTCCGCCACCTTGATGGGCGGCGGCGCCCTGGGTGCCGTGGTGTCCCCGATGGTCGCCCATGTGACCGGCAGCTGGGCGGCGGGGCTGGCGTGCTTCGCGCTGCCCGCCCTGGCGGCCGTCGTCCTGGCGAGCGTCTTTCTGCCGGGCGACGAAGGCACGCGCCAGACGGGCAACATCACGCGCATTCTGCTGTCGAGGCCCCGGACCTGGCTGCTGATGGGCTGCTTCGGCCTCGTCAACGGTGGTTATTCCTCGGTCGTGGCCTGGCTCGCGCCCGCGTATCAGGAACATGGCTGGGGCGCCGCCGCCAGCGGAAGCCTGCTGGCCGTCCTGTCGGTCAGTCAGGCCGTGACGGCCCTGACGCTGCCCCTCCTGGCCAGGAAGACGCCCGACCGGCGGCCGTGGCTGTGGCTGACGCTGGCCATGCAGGCGGCGGGTTTCGCGGGTCTGGCGTTCATGCCCGCCCTGGCGCCTTTCACCCTGGCGGTCGTCCTGGGCGCCGGCCTGGGAGGGTGCTTCGCCTTGATCATGATCGTGGCCCTGGATCATCTGCCCGATCCGGCGCAGGCGGGGGCGCTGTCGGCGTTGATGCAGGGCGGCGGCTTCATCCTGGCGGCGATCCCGGCGTGGCTCGTCGCCGCGCTGCACGACGCCACGGGCGGTTATGCGGCCGGGTGGCTCTGGCACCTGGCCTGCGTCACGATCGTCGCCGGCCTGGTGGCCCGGTTCGCGCCTGCGGGGTATGCCCGGGTGATGCCGGAACTGGAGGGCGGGCTTGTCTTTGCGGCGGCCGGGCCGTCTCCGCGTCGTTGACGCTCATGGGCATGGCTGGCCGGCGTGGTTTTGATGCCGCCGGATGGGCCTCAAGTAAACTGGGGGTCAACTGAAAAAGTGAGCCTCACATGACCTTGAATGCCACCGCCCGCCAGCAAATCAACGGCTATCCCGTGGCCCGGCTGGCCGCGTTTTCGGATGGCGGCAGCGGCGGCAATCCGGCCGGCGTCGTCATTTGCGATGCCTTGCCGGACGCCGCCACCATGCAGGCCATTGCCGCCGAGGTCGGCTATTCCGAAACGGCGTTCGCAGCGCCCGCCGACGAAGGCTGGCGCGTGCGCTATTTCGCTCCGGAAATCGAAGTGCCCTTTTGCGGGCATGCCACCATCGCCCTGGGCGCAGCATTGGCCATGCGCCATGGCGAAGGCGTGTTCGCGCTGCAGCTCAACAAAGCCCGGATCACCGTCGAAGGACGGCGGGAGGGGACGCGCCTGATGGCCATTCTGCAGTCGCCGCCGACACACAGCGAACCGGCCTCGTCGGATCTGCTGCGAGACAGTTTCATGCTGTTCGGCCTGACGACCCCGGATCTGCATCCGTCCCTGGCCCCGGCCGTCGCCGAAGGCGGCGCGCGGCATCTCATCCTGCCGCTGGCCAGCCGGCAGCGGCTGGCCGAGATGCGCTACGACCAGGCCACCGGCCGCACCTTGATGCTGGCGCACGGCTTTGCCACCATCGCCCTGGTCTACCCGGAACGGCCGACGTCTTTCCATGCCCGCAACCCTTTCGCGTCAGGCGGCGTATACGAAGACCCGGCCACGGGCGCCGCAGCCGCAGCGCTGGCCGGCTATCTGCGGGATGCGGGCTGGCCGCACGGCGGCGCCATCGACATCCTGCAGGGCGAGGACATGGGTTCGCCCAGCCGGATCCATGCGGAGATTCCGCCGGAGACTGGCGCCAGCATCCGGATTTCGGGGACGGTGCGGGCGTTGGGAATATAGCTGGTCAGCGTTTCGCTGGCTGGACAGGGCGGTTGAGCGCCGCCAGGGAAACCTGGGGAAGATGGCTA
>CBFGXR010000232.1:0-3844 GCA_965652675.1 uncultured Castellaniella sp. | reverse complement strand
CCGCCTGGGTGGCCGGGCAGGTCCTTTATCCGCGCGGCGCCAAGTCCTTGTCCAGCCATCTGCGCTCGCGCCTGAACCTGCACGGAGCCAAGGCCGGCCTGCTGCGGGAATGCCTGGGCAGGGATGACTACGCCGATCCCGCCCGGCTGGCGGCAGCGATCAAACGGCTGCCCGTGCGGCTGACCGGCATGCGGCCCATGGACGAAGCCATCAGCACGGCCGGCGGCATCCGCCGGCAGGCGATGGATGAACGGCTGATGCTGCTCGCCCTGCCGGGCGTCTTCTGCGCGGGTGAAATGCTGGACTGGGACGCGCCCACCGGCGGCTATCTGCTGACCGCCTGCTTCGCCGGAGGCCGCGCCGCGGCCAGGCACGCGCTGGCGTGGCTGAATTGACAGCGCCCGCCATCCTGGTCCTCGACGCCTGCGTCATGATGTCCGGCCTGCAGCGCCGCCTCATGCTGGCGCTGGGCGCGTGCGGCGTTTTCCAACCCGCCTGGAGCGAACGCATCGGCGACGAATGGAAGCGCAACGCCCGGCGCATCTGGGACATCCCCGCGGAAAACCTGCAAGCCGACTGGGACGCCATGCAGTCCGCCTTTCCCGGCGCCATGGCGCACGAAGTCGATCAATACGAACAGGGGCTGCGCTACAGCGATCCCAAGGACTGGCACGTCGTCGCCGCCGCCCGGGAAATGCACGAACGGCATCCCGGCAGGCCGGTGGAAATCCTGACGCTGAACCTGAAGGACTTCAACCGCTCCGAACTGCGCCGCCTGGGCCTGTCCGCGCTGACGCCGGATCGCAAACTGGCGGCCTGGTGGCCGACGCACGAAACGCAGATCCGCCGGGCGATCGCCGAACTCGAGGCCGCCGACCCGCCCCCGGGCCGCCCCCGCCTGCCCATGCGCGAACGGCTGGGTCGCGAACGCCTGCTGCTGCTGAAGCGCCTGCTGTGGGCCTGAGCCCCGGCTCAGGCACGCACCGTCGTGATCAGATCGTCCAGCCAGGCCAGCATGGTGTCGATCTCGTCGGCCGTGACGTTCAGGGCCGGCATGAAGCGCAGCAGGTTGCCGCGCGGCGCGTTCAGCAGCAGGCCTTCCGGCGCGCGGTCGCGCGCGGCCTGGACCAGCGCGGGACCGTCGTCGCGGTCCATCATCAGCGCGCGCAGCAGCCCCTGGCCGCGTTCGCCGCGCATGCCCCACTTGTCCGACAGCGCCGTCAGGCCGTCCGACAGCTGCCGCCCCCGGGCGTTGACCTCGTCCAGGAAGCCGGGCGCCGCCAGCGTGTCGAAAATCGCCACGCCCACCGCCGTCATCAGCGGATTGCCGTTGTAGGTGCCGCCCTGGTCGCCGTGTTCGAAGCAGCAGACGGCCTCGCGCGCGCACAGCGCCGACAGCGGCACGCCGCCGCCGATGCCCTTGCCCAGCGTCATGATGTCGGGCTCGATGCCGGCGTGCTGGTAGGCGTACAGCCGCCCCGTGCGGCCCATGCCGGTCTGAACCTCGTCCACGATCAGCAGCAGGCCGCGTTCGCGGGTCAGCGTGCGCAGGTCCTGCAGGAATTCGCGCGTCGCGGGAATCACGCCCGCTTCGCCCTGGACCGGTTCCAGCATCACGGCGACCGTCTGGTCGTCGATCAGGGCGCGCACCGAATCCAGATCGTTCAGATCGGCCTTGGGAAAGCCGTCGACCTGGGGCGCGAACTTCGTGTCCCAGCCGGGCTTGCCCGAGGCCGACATGGTGGCCAGGGTCCGGCCGTGGAAGCTGTGGTCGAAGGTGATGATCTTGTAGGCGCCCTTGCGATGCAGCTGGCCCCACTTGCGGGCGAGCTTGATGGCGCCCTCGTTGGCCTCGGCCCCGCTGTTGGCGAAGAACACGCGGTCGAAGCAGGACGATTCCACGACGCGGCGGGCCAGGTCGATGGACGGCTGGTTGTAGAAGGCCGGCGACGGATTGATCAGCAGGCGCGACTGGCGGTCCAGGGCCTCGATCATGGCCGGATGGTTGTGGCCCAGGCAGTTCACGGCCCAGCCCTGGATGAAATCCAGGTAACGCTTGCCGGTGTGGTCTTCCAGCCAGGATCCCTGGCCCCGGACGAACACCAGCTCCGGACGCGAAGTGATTTCCATCAGGGCGTTCAGCCCGGCGCGATCGATCGACATGTGTGCGAATTCCTGAAAACGTGAGTCCCGGCGGCACGGCGCCGCGCAAACCGATATTCTAAGACGGACGCAGGATCTGTCGGACCTTCGCGGCCCACCGCCCCCCAAACAGGTTCACGGCCAGTCCGATCAACACCACAAGTCCGCCCAGCCACTGCCACAGGCCCAGCCGTTCGCCCAGGAACCAGTCGGCGCACAGCAGGCCCACCACCGGGATCAGCAGGCTGAGCGGCGCGATCCGGGCGACCGGGTGGCGGGCCAGCAGCCGCCCCCACAGCACGTAGCCGATCAGCGTCGCCACCCCGGACAGGTAGGCCACCGCGCCCACCGCGCGCCAACTGATGTGCGTCAGGCTGTCCACGATCCGGTCCGGCCCCTCGAAGAAGACAGACAGCAGCAGGAACGGAATGGGCGGCACCAGGGCGCCCCACACCACCATCGACAGCATGCGCACCGACCCCGCGCACTTCAGCACCACATTGCCCGTCGCCCAGCTGAAGGCCGCCGCCAGGGTCAGCAGGAAGCCGATCAGCGGCACCGCCGTGTCGCCCCCCGCGCCCAGGTCCAGCAGCGCCAGGCCGGCGGCCGCCAGGGCGATGCCCAGCACATGGTGCGGGCGGATGGCTTCGCGCAGGACCAGCGCGGCGATCGCCACCGTGAAGAAGGCCTGCGCCTGCAGCACCAGGGACGCCAGGCCGGCGGGCATGCCCAGGTAGATCGCCAGGAACAGGAACACGAACTGGCCCAGGCAGATCGTGGCACCGTAGCCGACAACGTAGCGCCAGTGCACGGCCGGCCGGGGGACGAAGAACACCGCCGGGAAGGCCACGAACAGGAAGCGCAAGGCGCCCAGCAGCATCGGCGGAACCTCGTCCACGCCGATCTTGATGACGACGAAATTGGCCCCCCACACCACGATGACGACCAGGGCGGCCAGGATGTCTTTCAAGGGCATGGGGTCTCCTGCTGCGGGGCGTGCCGCGCCTGTGCGCGAATCCTGAATCCTGCATGCTACGGCATTTCAGGCTTTCACGAACGGCGCGGCGGGGGTGCTCCGACGACACCCGTACCGGCGGGAGGGCATGCCGGCCTTCCCTTAGAATGTCTTTTTCCCCGTCACCGGCAGATTTCCATGCGCCTGGCCATCCACAGCCTGTACAGCTACCCCGTCAAATCCTGTGCCGGCATCGCCCACCAGCGCGTCCGCGTCACCGAATCCGGCCTGGACTTCGACCGGCACTGGGTCATCGTGGACGCCCAGGGCGTCTTCATGACCCAGCGCCAGCATCCCCGCATGGTGCTGATCCGTCCCGAACCCACCGGGGACGGCCTGTGGCTGCGGGCGCTCGGCCAGACCGACTGCCTCGTGCCGCCCCCGCCCGCGCAGGCCGAGGCCGTGCCGGTCGCCATCTGGGGCACGCCCACGCTGGGCGCCGACCAGGGCGACGAGGCCGCCGCATGGCTGAGCGCGTTCATCGGCACGCCCTGCCGGCTGCTGCATCTGCATCCCCGGGCCCACCGCCTGGCCAGCCTGCCGCACGTCACCCGCTGGATCCAGACCCACCCCGACTGGCCGCAATCGTTCCTGCCGGTGGACCGGCACGCGTTCGCCTTCGCCGACGGCTTTCCCTTCCTGGTCGCCAACCGGATGGTGCGGGGCTCCTACGTCAGCTTGCAGTCA
>CBFGXR010000231.1:0-3878 GCA_965652675.1 uncultured Castellaniella sp. | reverse complement strand
GCGACCTCGTGGGCGACATCGTCTTCGTTCCTCATGATGACGTCGAAGCCGTCGCGGCGCAGTTCGGTGAAACTGGTCACGCTCCAGACGTCCGAGGTCACGCCCCAGTCCTTTTCCAGCAGTTCCTGGGCCGCCAGGACTTCGCGCAGGATCGTGCCCGAGCCCATCAGCTGGACGTGGGTCTTGGCCGGCTTGGCGCTGGACTGGAGCTTGTACATCCCCTTCAGGATGCCCTCTTCGTCCCCGGCCTTCAGGCCCGGCTGGGCGTAGTTCTCGTTCATGACCGTGATGTAGAAGAACACGTCTTCCTGGTCATGCATCATGCGCTGCAGGCCGCTGCGGATGATGACGGCGACTTCGTGCGCGAAGGCCGGATCGTAGGCCACGCAGTTCGGGATCAGGGAAGCCTGGATGTGGCTGTGGCCGTCCTCGTGCTGCAGGCCTTCGCCGTTCAGCGTGGTGCGCCCCGCCGTGCCGCCCAGCACGAAGCCGCGCGCCAGCATGTCGCCCGCCGCCCAGGCGTGATCGCCGAAGCGCTGGAACCCGAACATCGAGTAATAGATGAAGAACGGGATCATGATGCAGTTGCTGACGGAGTACGACGTCGCCGCCGCCACCCACGAACTGAAGCCGCCCGCTTCGTTGATGCCTTCCTGCAGCAACTGGCCGTTTTCCGCTTCGCGGTAGTACATCACCTGGCCCTTGTCGACCGGCACGTACTTCTGGCCTTCGGGGGCGTAGATGCCGATCTGGCGGAACAGGCCTTCCATGCCGAAGGTGCGGGACTCGTCCACCAGGATGGGCACCACGCGCGGCGCCAGGTCCTTGTCGCGCAGGATCTGGTTCAGCACCCGCACGAAGGCCTGGGTGGTGGAAATCTCGCGGCCCTCGGCGGTGGGTTCCAGCACGGCCTTGAAGGCGTCCAGGGGCGGCACCGGCAGGGACTGGTCGGCCTTCACGCGGCGGTGCGGCAGGTAGCCGCCCAGCGCCTTGCGATGGTCGTGCAGGTATTTCATTTCAGGCGAGTCTTCAGCCGGCTTGAAATACGGGATCTGATCGACCTGGTCGTCGGGGATGGGGATGTTGAAGCGGTCGCGGAATTCGCGCACCGAATCGATGTCCAGCTTCTTCTGCTGGTGGGTGGGGTTCTTGGCCTGGCCGACGTGGCCCATGCCGTAGCCCTTGATGGTCTTGGCCAGGATGACCGAAGGCTGGCCCTTGTGGCCGGCGGCGGCGGCGAAGGCCGCGTAGACCTTGTGCGGATCATGGCCGCCGCGGTTCAGGCGCCAGACGTCCTCGTCGCTCATGCGGCTGACCATTTCCAGCACCTTGGGGTGCTTGCCGAAGAATTTCTCGCGCACGAACTTGCCGTCGTTGGCCTTGTAGGCCTGGTATTCGCCGTCCACGGTCTCTTCCATGATGCGGCGCAGGAGGCCTTCCTTGTCGCGGGCGAACAGGGGGTCCCAGTAGCCGCCCCAGATCAGCTTGAGCACGTTCCAGCCGTTGCCGCGGAAGGCGCCTTCGAGTTCCTGGATGATCTTGCCGTTGCCGCGCACCGGGCCGTCCAGGCGCTGCAGGTTGCAGTTGACGATGAAGATCAGATTGTCGAGCTTTTCGCGCGAGGCCAGGCCGATGGCGGCCAGGGTATCGGGTTCGTCGATCTCGCCGTCGCCCACGAAGACCCAGACCTTGCGCTGGGCCGTGTCGGCCAGCCCGCGGGCATGCAGGTATTTCAGGAAGCGGGCCTGGTAGATGGCCATCATGGGTCCCAGACCCATGGACACCGTCGAGAACTGCCAGAAGCCGGGCATGAGCTTCGGGTGCGGATAGGAGGACAGCCCCTTGCCCTTGCCGCCGACTTCCTGGCGGAAATAGTTCAGGTTTTCTTCGGTCAGGCGGCCTTCGAGGAAGGCGCGCGAGTACATGCCGGGGGACGAGTGGCCCTGGAAATACACCAGGTCGCCGCCGTGATCGGGCGATTCGGCGTGCCAGAAGTGGTTCTGGCCGCATTCGATCATGGTCGCCAGCGAGGCGAAGGAGGCGATGTGGCCGCCCAGGCTGCCGCCGTCGGCGGGTTCGACCTTGTTGGCCTTGACCACCATCGCCATGGCGTTCCAGCGGATGTAGGACCGGATGCGCTCTTCGAGCACCATGTTGCCCGGATGCGGCGGCTCCAGCCCCGGGGGGATGGTGTTGACGTAGGCTGTGTTCAGCGAATAGGGAATGTGGGCGCCGCTGCGGCGGGCCAGGTCGATCAGGCGCTCGATCAGATAGTGGGCGCGCTCCGCGCCTTCGCGGTCAAGCACCGCCTCCAGCGCATCGATCCATTCCTGGGTTTCCTGCTGATCGACATCCGCCGCGACCGCGTGGACTTGGTCAAGAGAGGACATGGTGTGTGTCTCCTGTGGTGTGGTTCGATGACGCGACCACACATCGCGCCAGCCCGATGAAGAGAGAGGGGGGAACATGCGCCGACGGCACTGCGACAGAAGCCCCGGGACGCGGACGCGTCCCCGGGAGCCGGCACTTGTAGCCATTCTAGGAAAGAGCCCGCGCCAGCACAAGCAAAATTTCATTAGATGATATGTATTTTTATTATGTGAAAAATTGAATGCCGTTTTCGCGTCTAAAATGGCGCAATCGCGATACCCTCACGTCCATGGCCTCACCGAATCGCAAGTCCCTGATTCCGACGACGTTCTACGAGCACGCTCGTCACAGCCGCCGTCTGTACTGGCTGACGCCGGCGGTCGTGCTCGTGCTCTATTTATGCGTGATGGGCGCCTTCATCTGGCTGCAGCGCCTGCAGAGCGACAGCGTGATGTTCGTCACCATCGACCAGGAAACCCGCCAGCAGCGCCTGATGATGGTGGTGTTCGCCCTGTCGCTGGTGATCGTCTTCAGCCTGCTGGCGCTCTGGCGCTACACGCGCTTCCGCACCCAGGCCGAGGCCGCCCTGATCGCCGAGACCGGCTTTCGCCGCGCCATGGAAAATTCCATGTCCACGGGCATGCGCGTGTTCGACATGCAGGGCCGCATCGCCTACGTGAACCCGGCCTTCTGCCGCATGATCGGCTGGAACGAGGCCGACCTGATCGGCCGCACCGCGCCCTTCCCCTACTGGCTGCCGGGGCGCCACGACCACCACCGCGAGACCCTGGCCCAGCTGCTGTCGGGGCGCACCCCCAGCAGCGGCCTGGAAATCGAGGCCCAGCGGCGCGACGGTTCGCGCTTCACCGCGCGCATGTACGTCTCGCCCCTGCGCGACCCCAAGGGCGAACAGATCGGCTGGATGACCTCCATGACCGACATCACCGAACCCAAGCGCATCCGCGAAGCCCTGACCGCCGCGCACGAGCGCTTCATGACCGTGCTCGAAGGGCTGGACGACGCGATCTCCGTCGTGGCGGACACGCCCGAGGGCCTGGAACTGCTGTTCGCCAACCGCACCTACCGGCGCCTGTTCGGCGCCCAGACCGGCGGCCATGCGGAACTGCTGGGCGGGCGCCTGGGCCGCTTCACCGACGAGACCATGGAACTGTTCTCGGCCACGGCCCAGCGCTGGTTCGAGGTCCACCACCGGATGCTGGCCTGGACCGATTCCCGCCGCGTGCGCCTGCAGGTGGCGCGCGACATCACCGAACGCCGCAAGCACGAGGAAGAATCCCGCGTGCAGCAGGAAAAAGCCCAGCTCACCAGCCGTCTGACCACGATGGGGGAAATGGCCTCGTCCCTGGCGCACGAACTGAACCAGCCGCTGACGGCCATCAGCAACTACAATATGGCGGCCGTGGCGATGCTCAAGTCGGGCAAGGCCCCGACCGAGTCCCTGCTTCAGGCCCTCGAAAAGGCCTCCCAGCAGGCCGAGCGCGCCGGCA
>CBFGXR010000230.1:0-3909 GCA_965652675.1 uncultured Castellaniella sp. | reverse complement strand
CGATGGCCTTGGCGCCGTACAGCACCGAGGCCGGTCCGCGGATCACGTCGATGCGGCCTGAATAGTAGGTGCCGCCCGTCTCCAGCTGGATGGGCTTGGGCGCGCCGCGCTTGGTGATGATGTTGACCACGCCGCCGATGGCCTTGGCGCCGTACAGCACCGAGGCCGGTCCGCGGATCACGTCGATGCGTTCGACGTTGGCCGGGTCCACCAGGATGGGCGTGCCGTAGTCGCTGTGGTCGGTGATTTCCTGGCCGTCCACCAGGATGGTCACGCGGTGCGAGGATTCGCCCCGGATGCGCAGGCGTTTCATGCCCGGCGCGGACGCGTCGACGACCTCGACCCCGGGCACGTCGCGCACCAGATCGGCGATGCTTTCCGGCGCCTGGCGCTCGAGCTGCTCCTGGCCGACGACCGAGACCGAGGCCGGGTTGTTCATGACCGAGGTTTCGGTGCGCGTGCCCGTCACGGTGATGGTGTCGAGCCAGGTGGCGTGTTGCGCGGCTTCCTGTGCGCAGGCTGCGCCTGCCGCCAGCGGCAGGCTGAATGCCAGCGCCAGTGCGCGCGCGCCGGCGCGCGGCGCGGCGGATGCTTCTCCCCGGCCCATGATCGCATGGTTCATTGTGTAGGCTCCCTGTATGTGGATCAGTGACAGGACGGGCGGGATGCGGTCATGGCTCGTGAAAGGAATGAGGGAAGCGGACGGCGAGGGGGTGCCGTCCGGATGCGAGCCACACTATAGGAAAACAAATTGCATCAATCAATGATTATGATAATTATTCTCATATGCAATTGATGTGAGTCAAGAAAACGGCGCATGCCCCGGAAATTCGCGGGCACGATCGTGCGCGGCCATGCGGCGCCGTGGCGGGCCGGACGTCGGCCGAGGGCGGACGCGCGGATCGGCCGTCGGTCGCCGCCGGGGGGCGTCACTGACGCTGGCGGGCGTTTTCCAGGACGGCGAGCTGTTCGGCGGCGCGGTGCAGGCGGGCGGCGCGGCCGGCGGCCAGTTCGTCGCGGGTCAGCATCAGGTCGCCCACGCGCAGGGGCTCGTCGCGGGTCTGCCAGGCCCACAGCAGCACGTCCAGCGAGGCGCCGGACAACTGGTCGGCCAGTTGCTGAAAGGACACGGGGTCGACAGGCCTCAGGCGGGCACGCGCCAGGATCGCGCGCACGGCCAGCCAGGTCAAGTAGGCCAGCAGCAGGGAACAAAGCGTGACCAGCGCGCCCCAGAAATAGGGGTTGTAGCGCTGCAGCAGGGCGGTGGCTTCCGCCCCCACGATGCGGTTTCCGGCATAATCGATGCCGTTGCCGAAAGCCAGCAGCCGGTTCAGCGCGTCATACCAGATCAGGACGACCACCACGACCAGGGCGGCCGCGAGGATCCTGGACGTGGCGGTGAGCTTGAGCAGGACCCTGCGCAGCAATGCGTGGTCCCGACGGCTGGAGGATTCGTTTCGTTCCGGTTTCATGAGTCGTATTTTAGATTGAACATGCTTTAGATTGAACATGCGCGCGCAACCCTCCCTGGAGCTGGGCCAGCATCAGCACCTGACGCTGACGCCGCAGCTGCGTCAGGCGCTGGCCCTGCTGCAATGCTCGTCCCAGGAACTGGACCAGGAGATCGCCCAGGCGCTGGCCGACAATCCGCTGCTCGAGACCGTCGAACCGGAACCGGAACCGGAGTCGGCGGCCGGGGCCGAGCGGCTGGACCGCCTGTGGTCGCAGCCCGCGCGCGCGGCCCTGCCCGACGACCTGCCGGAACCCGGCCAGCCGCCCAGCCTGATCGAGCATCTGTTGCAGCAGCTGCACGCCACCCGCGCCACCGAGCGCGACTGTCTGCTGGTGGTCCGGCTGATGGGCGAACTGGATGAACGCGGCTATCTGGAATTCGACCCGTCCGCCCTGGCCGCCGGCCTGCCGCCGGAACTGGAGATCGAGGACGATGAATGGCGCACGGCGCTGCGCCTGCTGCAGTCCTTCGATCCCGCCGGGGTGGCCGCGCGCGACCTGTCCGAATGCCTGCGGCTGCAGCTGCGCGCGCGCGCCGACGAATGGCCCGCGGACGTGCTGGCCTGCGCCCGCCGGCTGACGGACCATCTGGAGGATCTGGGCGCGGGCCGCTGGGGGCGGCTGTGCGAGGCGCTGGGCTGCGACCGTGCGCTGCTGGACGCCGCCCACCGCGCCGTGCGCAGCCTGGATCCCCGGCCGGCGAGTGCCTGGCGGACGGATCCGGTCCATTACATCGTGCCCGACGTGCTGTTCCATCGCGGTGCGGACGGCTGGCGGGTCAGCCTCAATCCCCTGCGCAGCAATGCGTGGTCCCGACGGCTGGAGGATTCGTTTCGTTCCGGTTTCATGAGTCGTATTTTAGATTGAACATGCTTTAGATTGAACATGCGCGCGCAACCCTCCCTGGAGCTGGGCCAGCATCAGCACCTGACGCTGACGCCGCAGCTGCGTCAGGCGCTGGCCCTGCTGCAATGCTCGTCCCAGGAACTGGACCAGGAGATCGCCCAGGCGCTGGCCGACAATCCGCTGCTCGAGACCGTCGAACCGGAACCGGAACCGGAGTCGGCGGCCGGGGCCGAGCGGCTGGACCGCCTGTGGTCGCAGCCCGCGCGCGCGGCCCTGCCCGACGACCTGCCGGAACCCGGCCAGCCGCCCAGCCTGATCGAGCATCTGTTGCAGCAGCTGCACGCCACCCGCGCCACCGAGCGCGACTGTCTGCTGGTGGTCCGGCTGATGGGCGAACTGGATGAACGCGGCTATCTGGAATTCGACCCGTCCGCCCTGGCCGCCGGCCTGCCGCCGGAACTGGAGATCGAGGACGATGAATGGCGCACGGCGCTGCGCCTGCTGCAGTCCTTCGATCCCGCCGGGGTGGCCGCGCGCGACCTGTCCGAATGCCTGCGGCTGCAGCTGCGCGCGCGCGCCGACGAATGGCCCGCGGACGTGCTGGCCTGCGCCCGCCGGCTGACGGACCATCTGGAGGATCTGGGCGCGGGCCGCTGGGGGCGGCTGTGCGAGGCGCTGGGCTGCGACCGTGCGCTGCTGGACGCCGCCCACCGCGCCGTGCGCAGCCTGGATCCCCGGCCGGCGAGTGCCTGGCGGACGGATCCGGTCCATTACATCGTGCCCGACGTGCTGTTCCATCGCGGTGCGGACGGCTGGCGGGTCAGCCTCAATCCCGCCGTCGAGCCGCGCGTGCGCCTGAATCCCGAGCTGGCGGACGGCCTGGCGGGCCAGGATCTGTCGCCGGAACTGCGGGACCGGGTGCGCCAGGCGCGCAGCCTGATCCACAACCTGGACCAGCGCCGGCAGACGATCCTGCGGGTGGCCGAAATCATCGCGCGGCACCAGCGGGCGTTCCTGGAATCCGGCGTCGCGGCGCTGCGGCCGCTCACCTTGAGGGAAGTCGCCCAGGCGCTGGATCTGCACGAATCGACGATTTCCCGCGCCACGCGCCTGAAGTACGCGCAGACGCCCTGGGGCGTGCACGAACTGAAGTTCTTCTTCGGCTCGGTGGTGCAGACCCGTTCGGGCGAGGACACCTCGGCCCTGGCCGTGCAGGCGCTGATGCGCGCGGCGCTGGAAGCGGAACCGGCCGGCAAGCCCCTGTCCGACATGCGCCTGGCGCAGTTGCTGGCCGACCGGGGCGTGGTGATCGCGCGACGGACCGTGGCCAAGTACCGCGAGGCCATGGGCGTGCCGCCGGCCAGCGTGCGCAAGGCGCGCGGTCCCGCAGGCGCCTGAGGACGTCCTGGATCCGGTGCGCCCGGATCCGGTAAAACTCGGTATCATCCTGTTTTCACCCCGCCCGTTTCCCCATGAGGAATCGCCCGTCCTCTTCCGCAAGCCCCGCCGACGGCCCGCTGCTCCAGTATTGGCAGGCCGAGGCCGTGCGCC
>CBFGXR010000229.1:0-3928 GCA_965652675.1 uncultured Castellaniella sp. | reverse complement strand
CCAGCAGCAGGGCCAGGGCGCACGAGGCGATGCGGGATTCGTAGGTGTCGGCCCGGCTGGTCAGGATGATGGGCACGCGGGCGCCAAGGACGATGCCGGCGCTGGCCGCGTCGCCCAGATACATCAGCTGCTTGGCCAGCATGTTGCCGCTTTCCAGGTCGGGCACGACGAGGATGTCGGCGCGGCCGGCGACCTCGGAGCGGATGCCCTTGACCCGCGCGGCCGCCAGCGAGATCGCGTTGTCGAAGGCCAGCGGCCCGTCGAGCAGTCCGCCGGCGATCTGGCCCCGGTCGGCCATCTTGCACAGGGCGGCCGCGTCCAGCGTGGCCGGCATGGCGGCGTTCACGGTCTCGACGGCGGCCAGGATGGCCACGCGCGGCTCGGCGACGCCGATGGCGTGCGCCAGGTCGATGGCGTTGCGGACGATGTCGGCCTTCTGCTCCAGGGTCGGGGCGATGTTGATCGCCGCGTCGGTGACGATGAAGGGGCGGGGATAGTGCGGAGTCCGCAGCAGGTAGCAGTGGCTGACGCGCCGGCTGGTGCGCAGGCCGTCGCGGGCGACCACCGCGCCCATCAGTTCGTCGGTGTGCAGGCTGCCCTTCATCAGCGCCTCGACCTCGCCGGCGCGCGCCAGCGCCACGGCCTGCTCGGCGGCCGCGTGGCTGCGCGGCACGTCCCGGATCTCGACGCCGTCCAGCGAGGCGCCCAGCGCCCGGGCGGCCTGCTCCAGGCGCGCGCGGGGCGCCACCAGGACGGGGTCGATCAGGCCTTCCCGGCGGGCGTCCAGCGCCGCCCTCAGGCTGATCTCGTCGCAGGGGTGCGCCACCGCCACCCGGATCGGCTCGAGCCCGCGCGCCTGTTCCAGCAGGCCGCGCAGCCCGTTCCGGCCTGTGTCTTCTTCGATATGGATGTCGGTCATGAAGGCCTCAAACCATGTGCTGGCCGCCGTTCATGGCCAGGTTGCTGCCGGTCATGAACGCCGCCAGGTCGCCGCAGACGAAGGCGACCAGGGCGCCGATCTCCTCCGGACGGCCCAGGCGCCCGACGGGGATCTGGGAAATGATCTGGCTTTCCAGCACGTCGCGGGGGACGGCGGCGACCATGGCCGTGTCCATGTAGCCGGGCGATACCGTGTTGACGGTGATGCCCTTGCGCGCCAGTTCCAGCGCCAGCGATTTGGTGAAACCATGGATGCCGGCCTTGGCGGCGGCGTAGTTGGTCTGGCCGAACTGGCCCTTGCTGCCGTTGATCGAGGCGATGTTGACGATGCGGCCCCAGCCGGCCTCGACCATGTCGTCGACGAAGGGATGGGTGACGTTGTACATGGAGTCCAGGTTGGTGCGCAGCACGCTGTCCCAGGCGGGTTTCCGCATCTTGCGGAACGTCCCGTCGCGGGTGATGCCGGCATTGTTCACCAGGATGTCCACCCGGTGGCCGTCGGCCCGGATGCGTTCGGCCATGACCAGGCACGAGGCTTCGTCGGCCACGTCGGCGCCGTAGGCGTGGAAGGTGTAGCCGTCGTCGGCCTGGGCTCGCAGCCAGGCGGGGACGTGGTCGTTGCCGGGGGAGTGGGCGACCAGGACGGTGTGGCCCTGGTCGTGCAGGGCGCGGGCGATGGCCTGGCCGAGTCCGCCGGTGCCGCCGGTGACGAGCGCGGTATGGGATGTGGACATGAGGGACTCCTACGGGTGTGGTTGTTCAGGCCATGCTGCCGATCACGGATCGGAAGCGGCGCAGCGACAGGTGGAACATGAGGGAACCGATGACCAGCAGGGCCAGGAACGAGGGCCAGACCACGTCCAGGCCCGCGCCCCGGTACAGGATGGCCTGCCCGAGTTCGACGAAATGGGTGGTGGGCGCGGCCAGCATCAGGTCCCGGGCCAGCAAGGGCATGCTCTCGCGCGGCGTCGTCCCGCCCGAGAGCATCTGCATGGGCAGCAGGATCAGGATCATCAGCATGCCGAATTGCGGCATGTTGCGCGCCAGGGTGGCCAGCCAGATCCCCATCGCGGTCATGGCGAACAGGTGCAGGGTCGCCCCGGCGAAGAAGAGCGGCAGGGACCCTTCGATCGGCACGTGCAGCAGCCCCCGCACGATGCCGTTGAGCGACAGGGCGGCGGCGGCCAGCACGACCAGGCTCATGGACCAGACCTTGGACAGCATGATCTGGGCCGGCGTGACCGGCATCACCAGCAGGTGCTCGATGGTGCCGTGCTCCCGCTCGCGGATCAGGGCGGCGCCGGTGAGGATCAGCGACAGCATGGTGATCTGGTTGATGATTTCCATCAGGCCGCCGAACCAGGACTTTTCCAGGCCGGGGTTGAAGCGCGCCCGCAGGACCAGGTCGACGGGCGGACTGGCGGCCTGGCCGCGCCCGCGCATGAAGTCCGCGATCTCGCCCTGGATGATCCGCTGGATGTTGCCGTTGCCGGTGAAGGCCTGGCTCATGCGGGTGGCGTCGACGTTGATCTGGATTTCCGCGCCGCGCCCCGCCAGCGCGTCGCGCTGGAAATCGGGCGGGATGTTCAGCACGAAGGAATACCGGCCGATGTCCATGCCCGGGTCGACCTGCTCGTGGCCGATCATGGCGGGCGGCATGAACTGCGGCGGATAGAAGGCGCCGGCGATCTGCCGGGACAGGGGGGAATGGTCCTCGTCCACGATGGCGATCGGAACGTGGTGCAGGGTTTCGGGGACGGCCGTGGCGGCGGTGTAGACCGAGACCGTGAAGGAAAAGGCGATCAGCACCAGCATGACGGGGTCGCGCCACAGGCTCCAGAGCTCCTTCACGCCCAGCCGCCAGATCGTTCCCAGGGAGTGTGCGTTCATCTCAGCGGTCCTGCTTGCGAAGGAGCGCGATCGCGCCGCCCAGGATGACCGGGATCGACAGCGCCAGGGGCCAGATCGACGGCCAGAGGTCCTGGAATCCCAGCGCCTTGTTGAAGACGCCGCGGCTGATGGTGAACATGTAGGCGGCCGGATAGGTCTGGCCGACCAGCCGGCCCGGCCCCTCCAGGGAACTGACCGGATCGAGCAGCCCGGAAAACTGGACCGCCGGGATCAGGGTCGCGATCATGGTGAAGAACATGGCCGCGATCTGGCTGCGCGTCATGGCCGACGCCAGCAGGCCCAGGCCGGTCGAGGCGACGCAGAAGACCGTGGCCGCCAGCGCCAGCGTGGGCAGGCTGCCCTTGATCGGAACCCCGAACACCGTCACCGCCAGCAGGCACATGGCGACGAAGTTCACCAGGGCCAGCCCGATGTAGGGGATCTGCTTGCCCAGCAGGAATTCGGCGCGGGACACCGGCGTGACGTACAGGTTGATGATCGAGCCGATTTCCTTTTCCCGCACCACGGCCAGGGCCGTGAGCATGGCGGGCAGCATCATCAACATCAGCGGGATCACCACCGGCACCATGGCCGGCAGGCTGCGCACGTCCGGGTTGTAGCGGAAGCGGGTTTCCAGGCCGACCGGCTGGGCGACCGACAGGCCCAGGCGCTCGCGGGCCTGCTGCGCCAGCCACAGCTGATGCATGCCCTGGACGTAGCCCTTGATGGTCTCGGCGCGCTGCGGCATGGCGCCATCGATCCAGGCGCCGATGTCGGCGGTGCGTCCGTGCAGCAGGTCGGCGCCGAATCCGGGCGGGATCTCGATGGCCAGCGACAGTTCGCCGCTGCGCATGCGGCGGTCCATGTCGGCCTCGTCGAGGATCGGGGCATGCTCGACGAAATAGCGCGAGCCGGACAGGTTCAGCGCATAGTCGCGGCTGATCGTGGTGCCGTCCCGGTCCAGGACGGCGAAGCGCAGGTTTTCCACGTCCATGCTGATGCCGAAGCCGATGACGAACATCAGCACCAGGGATCCGATCAGGGCCAGCGTGCCGCGCACCGGATCGCGCCGCAGTTCCATGGATTCGCGGCGCATGGT
>CBFGXR010000228.1:0-3964 GCA_965652675.1 uncultured Castellaniella sp. | reverse complement strand
GCCCAGTGCAGGCATTTGAGCGACGGGTTCCAGACGGTGGTATTGGCCGGCATGCGATCCCCCTATCGGTCTCTGGCATCCGCACGGGCGGATGTCGGGATGGTGCTTCTGACTATAACCTGAATATGCATGTGTTTCGCATGCATACGCTACAGGATGTGATGGCCATGCCGGCGGGGAGGAGGACGCGGTGGCCGCAAACACGCTACAATTCAGGGTTACTCTTTGCGGGAGCAGGCCCGGTTTTCCCATGGGAAAGCGGGCGGCGGCCGCAATCATCCCGGTTTGACTGGATCGACGATACGAATGAGCCACACTCGCAAGCGCCTCGTCATGGGCAATTGGAAGATGCACGGCAGCCTCGCGGCCAATGCCGCGCTGCTCGACGGCCTCGCGGCCGGCGCGGCGCGGGCCGGCGACACGCAGCTGGCCGTGTGCGCGCCGTTCCCGTACCTGGCGCAGGCGCAGGCCGCCCTGGCGGGCACGCCCGTGTCCTGGGGTGCCCAGGACGTCAGCGTCCACACGCAGGGCGCCTACACGGGTGAAGTCGCCCCGGCCATGCTGGCCGACTTCGGGTGCGCCTGGGCGCTGTGCGGGCATTCCGAACGCCGCGCCATGCACGGCGAATCCAGCGCCCTGGTGGCGGCCAAGGCCGCGTCCGCGCTGGCGGCGGGGCTGACCCCGGTCGTCTGCGTCGGCGAGACCCTGTCCGACCGGGACGCCGATCAGGTCGAATGCGTCATCGGCGACCAGCTCGACCCGGTCCTGGCGCTGGGCGCCGAAGCCCTGGCGCGCATGGTCATCGCCTATGAGCCCGTCTGGGCCATCGGCACCGGCCGCACCGCCACGCCGGAACAGGCCCAGGCCGTGCACGCCTTCATCCGCGCGGCCCTGGCGCGGCACGGCGCCGGACAGACCCGCATCCTCTACGGCGGCAGCGTCAAGGCCGCCAACGCGGCGTCCCTGTTCGCCCAACCCGACATCGACGGCGCCCTGGTGGGCGGCGCGTCGCTCGTCGCCGACGAATTCCTCGACATCGCGGCCTCGGCCGCCTGATCCGAGACACCCACAAGCTCCGGAGTCCTATCATCATGCAATGGCTTTCCTCGATCCTGCTGGTTCTGCAGGTCATCTCCTCGCTTCTGGTCATCGTGCTGGTCCTGCTGCAGCAGGGCAAGGGCGCCGACATGGGCGCGGCCTTCGGCAGCGGTTCGGCCGGCAGCGTGTTCGGCTCGGCCGGCGCGGCCAATTTCCTGTCGCGCGCCACCAAATGGGCGGCCATCGTCTTCTTCGCCACCACCGCGGGCCTGGCCTGGGTGGCCCACCATCCCGCCGGTTCGCCCATCGAGTCCGGCATCATGCAGGGCTTCACCGCCCCCGCCAAGGAAGCCGCCCCGGCGGGTTCCGCCGTGCCCGACGTGGGCGGCGGCAGCGCCGTTCCGTCCGTGCCGGCCGCGCCGGCCGCCGGTGCCGCGTCGTCCTCCGCTCCGGCCGCCGCCGTGCCTACGGCGCCGTCGACGGGTGACGCTTCGGTGCCGTCCGTCCCGGCCCCTGCCGACAAGAAATAAGACGGTCCTGGTCGGCCTTGGCGAGCCCCTCGTCAGCCAAGGCCGGCGTGTTTTTTCATGCTAGAATGCCCGTCTTTGCCGCAAGGCAAAACGCCGTCGTGGTGGAATTGGTAGACACGCTATCTTGAGGGGGTAGTGGCGAAAGCTGTGCGAGTTCGAGTCTCGCCGACGGCACCACAGTTAAAAATCAGGCTGTTCCAGAACAGCCCAGAAAGTACCGGAAACCCGCATGAACATTAGGTTCTTGCGGGTTTTTTCATGTCTGGGTGAATCAGGGCAGGTCAGACAATCCCATGTTTTTGGGTATCTGTTTGGGTATGTTAAAACTCACATACCCAAGGATGGCCCAATTAAAGACCCGACATGCCCAAAATCGCCAAACAATTATCTGACCTGGCAGCCCGCAAGGCGAAGCCGCGAGATGCCGCCTATAGCTTGCCATCTGGACAAGGCCTTCATCTTGTTGTGTTGCCGTCCGGTACCAAGCAGTGGCTGGTTCGATTTCGCACGCCAGAAGGCAAGCGCGGCAACCGGGTCATCGGCATCTATCCCGACATGGGCGTGGCAGACGCCCACAAGGCCACAGAGGCGTTGCATCAGCAGGTCCGCATGGGTGACAGGCCCGAAGGTTTGTACGATCATCAGCGGGCTGCCCTGGCGTCTCAGACTGCGGAGCAGATCGCCGCGCAGCAGGCAGCAGAGGAAGCCAGAAAATATTCCTTTACCGTGGTGTCCGACGCCTGGCTGGAAGATCGCAAGCCTGGATGGGCACCGGCCACCTATGACAAATCAAGTTTTATCGTTCAAAGGCGTCTGCAGTCGGAACTGGGGCATGCGGATATGCGGACCCTGGCCAGCAAGGACGTGGTGCCGGTATTGATCCGCCTGGCACATGACACGCCGTCCATCGCCATCAAGGCGCGACAGTGTCTGAACGGAATCATCGAATATTGCATCGTCCGTGGTATCCGGGGTGACGACCAGGTGCTGCGGCTGCATCGGGTGTTGCCACGGCATCGAGGCAGCCACATCCCGGCGATTACCAAGGTCCAGGAGATCGGCCCCTTGATGCGCGCCATCCTGGCCTACGAGGGGCGCGTGGTGCGCGGTGGCCTGCTGCTGGCTGCCTACACGGCCAGCCGTCCAGGGATCGTGGCATCTGCCCGTTGGGCGGAAATGGATCTGGATCGCGCGGAATGGTTCATTCCGGCCAGCAAGATGAAAACGCGTATCGAGCACGTCGTCAGCCTGCCGCGCCAGGCGGTCGCCATGCTGCAGGAAATGCAGCAGTACGGCGGTGGAGATTTCGTGTTTCCTGGTGTGGGCAAGCGCGGCAATCCGCACTTGCACCGGGATGCGCTGAGCAAGGCCCTGCGCGATATGGGATTCAAAGGGCAGCACGCCACCCATGGGTTTCGTGCCATGCTGCGCACTGTGGCGCGTGAACGCCTGAAGGTGGATATTGATGTGCTGGAGGCCCAGCTGGCGCATGCCAAGTCCGACGAGGTGCAGGCGGCCTATGATCGGGCCAAGTTCGAAGATGAGCGCCGGGTGGTCATGCAGACCTGGGCCGATTTTCTGCACGAGCAGGCGGAATATGCCAATGTCGTGCAGATGAAGCGGGCGTAGAAATTGGATGGTCGGCCTAGCTGGCCAGGGTTTTATTGCGCTCGATCAGCGCATGCAGGCTGGCCGCCGTGATGCCGCTGGAACGCTTGCTGATCTTGACCAGTTCCAGCTCGCCTTCGTTGACCAGCCGATAGATGGTGGACCGAGATACGCCCAGTTTGGTCTCGGCGATATGGATCCGATAGAGCAGGGCATTGCCGAGAAGAGGTTGAGGTGCCGAGGTGGGGGAAGTGCTTACCATCGTCATGAGTCGATCCTTCTGGATAGCCGTGAAACAGTCTGGCTTGGGTGATAAAAACAGATTTCTGCTTTGGTAGATGCCCAGAGGGGCACCTGCCAAAGCGGGCTCTCCGGAGCCCTTGGGGCCGACCCGCCAAGATGCCGCGATGGGGGTCGGGTGCCTGGATCATCCCCGGCAGGGCCAGCCGCTGGCCCGCCAGTGGCGGTTCGTCTGGATGCCGGGGACTGCGGTCTTTCCCGCTGTCGTCAAGGGATTACGTCGCCATCCTTGAGGGTGGACGCTGTTTGGCGCTCCGGGCGCTTCCGCGCAGGGAAGTCCCTGCCGCACGCAGCCATCCACGCCCCACGCGAGGGGCTGGCTGCGATTGGCGGATTTCATCGGTTTTGCTTCAACCCCGATGCGTTACAGGTTGCTGCGCAATCGCGTGCCGCGTGATCGGGCAGGGCGCAGTATTCATCGCTTGTTTCTTGTTAAATAGTCGGTTCTGAATAAATCAGTTTTTGATAGATTCGGCGAGGCCGTCACG
>CBFGXR010000227.1:0-4003 GCA_965652675.1 uncultured Castellaniella sp. | reverse complement strand
GGTGCGGATCTGGCGGCGCGGGCGGGCGCCGGTTCCGGATCGGACTTGCGCGCCTGGGCGGTCTTGGCGGACGCGTCGGCGCGGCTTTCCTGCCGGCTCGTGGAGATGTCCAGGGGGGCCAGGCCGGCCTGATGGGCCGAGGCCAGCAGGGCCTCCGGCGCCCGCACGCCGATCGGGTGCAGCCGGTGGCGGCGCAGGGCGTCGGCCAGTGTCTGCCAGTCGGGCGCCTGGTCCAGACCCTGGGCGTCGAGCACCACGGGCTCGTTTTCATAGAAGGCCCCGGCTTCCTTCATGCGCTGGTCCAGCGCCCGGGTCAGCTCGGCGGTGTCGGCCGTGTGCAGCACGGCCCGCAGGACGTGCAGGGACGCGCTCTTGAAGTCCAGGGCGGCGGCGGTCTTGGGCATGATGGTTCAGACCCAGGTGTCGCGCAGGGTGACGGCGCGGTTGATCACCGGACGCTCGGGCGTGGAGTCCTCGCGGTCGGCGACGAAATAGCCCAGGCGCTCGAATTGCCAGGCGGCGCCGGGTTCGGCCCGCGTGCCGGGTTCCAGCCAGGCCTGGACGGTCCGGCAGGAGTCGGGGTTGAGCGCCTGCAGGAAATCGCGGTCGCCGCCGTCGGGGTGCGGTTCGGTGAACAGCCGGTCGTACAGGCGGATCTCGGCGGGCACGGCGTGGGCCGCGCTGACCCAGGTGACGGTGCCCTTGACCTTGACGCTGTCGGCGCCCGGCGTGCCGCTGCGTGTTTCGGGCAGGTATTCGGCGTGGACCTCGACGATTTCGCCCTGGTCGTTCTTGACGCAGCCGGTGCAGCGCACGATGTAGCCGTATTTCAGGCGCACCAGGTTGCCGGGGAACAGGCGGAAGTATTTCTTGGGCGGCTCTTCGCGGAAGTCGTCGCGTTCGATCCAGAGTTCGCGCGTGAAGGGGAAGCTGCGCCGGGCGCCTTCGGGGTCGTGCGGGTTCAGCGGCGCGGAGCAGGGTTCTTCGTGGTTTTCCGGGAAGTTCGTGATGACGAGCCTGACCGGGTCGAGCACGGCCACGGCGCGCGCGGCGACGGGATCCAGGTCGTCGCGCAGGGCGGCTTCGAGGATGCCGTAGTCGATGCGGGAGTCGGCCTTGGACACGCCCAGACGTTCGCAGAACAGGCGGATGGCGCCGGGGGTGTAGCCGCGGCGGCGCAGGCCGGCCAGGGTCGGCAGGCGGGGATCGTCCCAGCCGTCGACGTGCCCGTCCAGGACCAGCTGGCGCAGCTTGCGCTTGCTGGTGACGACGTAGCTGAGGTTCAGGCGCGCGAATTCATGTTGGCGCGGCAGCGGCGCGGCCAGCTGGCCCAGTTCGGCCAGGCGTTCCAGGATCCAGTCGTAGAAGGGGCGCTGGTCCTCGAATTCGAGCGTGCAGATGCTGTGCGTGATGCCTTCCAGGGCGTCCTCGACCGGATGCGCCCAGGCGTACATGGGATAGATGCACCAGGCGTCGCCGGTGCGGTGGTGGGTCGCGTGGCGGATGCGGTAGAGGACCGGGTCGCGCAGGTTGATGTTGGGCGAGGCCATGTCGATGCGCGCGCGCAGGGCCATGCGGCCGTCCGGGAACTTGCCGGCGCGCATGTCGCGCAGCAGCGCCAGGGATTCGGCGGCGGGGCGGTCGCGCCAGGGCGAATCGGTGCCCGGTTCGGTCAGCGTGCCCCGGGTGGCGCGCATTGCGTCGGCCGTCTGTTCGTCCACGTAGGCGTGGCCGGCCTGCAC
Source organism: uncultured Castellaniella sp. (assembly GCA_965652675.1). Classification (GTDB taxonomy): domain Bacteria; phylum Pseudomonadota; class Gammaproteobacteria; order Burkholderiales; family Burkholderiaceae_B; genus Castellaniella. The sequence continues at coordinate 2,261 of CBFGXR010000227.1, read as the reverse complement.
CAGGGCCTCGGCGAAACGGTACAGGGTCTCGAAGTAGTCGCTGGCGTAGAAGCAGTGTTCCACGCCGCCCTGCGTCCAGTCGAAGCCCAGCCAGCGCACCATGTCGATGATGGCGTGGACGTATTCGTCCTCTTCTTTTTCGGGATTGGTGTCGTCGAAGCGCAGGTGGCAGATGCCCTGGTAGTCGCGCGCCAGGCCGAAATTCAGGCAGATGCTCTTGGCGTGGCCGATGTGCAGGTAGCCGTTGGGTTCGGGCGGGAAGCGGGTGCGGATGCGGGCGGGGTCGGGCGCGCCGGCGCGGCGGATTTCGGCCGGGCTGGGCGGGGGCGCCCATTGCCTGTCCTGGTATCGACCGGATTTCAGGTCGTTGTCGATGAGGGTGCGCAGGAAATTCGAGGCAGGCGCGGAATCGGTGGTCATGGTGCGGGGATGGGAGACGTTCATATAAACTAGCGCACATTATGACGCAAACCGCATGGGTTCTGTCGCTGTCCCAGTTTTACCTGGGACTGGGGTTCTGGCTGTTTTTCCTGGCGCTGGAACTGGGCTTGGCCTGGGTCTTGTTCGGCTTCCGGCTGCTGGCCGGCCGCAGCCAGGCGGCGCTGCTCGCCTATCGTTTCTGGGCGCGCGTGTTCGCCCTGTCCCTGATCCTCGGCTTCGCCGCCAGCCTGCCGCTGCTGCTGCAGCTGGGCACGCTGTGGCCGGGCTTCATGGACCGGGCCGGCGAGGTCGCGGGTCCGCTGGTGGGCATGGCGGTGCTGACGGCCTTCATCTTCAAGTCCTGCTTCCTCGGGGCCATGCTGTATGGCCAGCGGACTCTGTCCGACCGGGCTCATACGCTGGTCGTGGGCATGGTGGCGGTGGGTACGTCCCTGACGGCCTGGTGGATCGCCGCGCTGCTGGCCTGGCTGCAATGGCCGGTGGGCGCGGTGCTGTCCGAAGGGCGCTATCAGGTGGCGGACTGGCTGGAACTGCTGGGCGGCGGCCTCGCGCCCGCGCTGTTCGGCGTGCTGCTGTGCGGCGGCCTGCTGCTGGCCGCGACGCTGCTGCTGGCCGTGACCGCCTGGCGCACCGAAGTCCGGCCCAGCGATGCGGGCGATCGCAGCGTCTACGCCTGGGGCCTGCGGCTGGTGCTGCTCGCGCTGGTGCTGCAGGCGCTGCTGGCGGCGGCCCTGGGGCGCGAACTGCTGCCCCTGCAGCCGGCGCGCGTGGCGGCCGTGGTGCCGCAATGGAACAGCGGTCCCCCGGAACGCCTGTCCCTGGCGGCCTGGCCGGACGTGGCCCAGGGCCGTGATGCCTGGCGTCTGGCGGGTCCCTCCGGCTGGCCCGAATGGGTGCGGCTGCCGGCCGACGGCCCGGTGCGGGGGCTGAATGATCTGGCGGGCATCCGGCCGCCGGTGCTGACGACCTATCTGACCGCGCGGCTGGCCGTGCTGCTGACCGGCGTGCTGGCCGCGATGGCCGGATGGGCGCTGTGGCGGGGCCGACGCCTGGGACACGAGCCCGACAGCCTGTCGCGGGCCGGCCGCATCGGCCTGCGGGCCATGGCCTGGCTGGCCGTGGTCCTGCAGGCGGCGGGCTGGGGTCATCTGCTGATCGGCAGCCTGCCCTATGCCATCCAGGGCACGGTCTCGCTGCGCGAGATCGGCACGGACGCGGGCGAGGGCGCCCTCTGGGCCGTCCTGTGCCTGCAGATCGTGGTCTACGGCTCGCTGGCCGTGGGCTTTCGCCAGTTGCTGCGGCACGCCACCCGCTACGGCGTGGTGCCGGTGGCCCGTCACCGGGGGCGCGCATGATCGACTCATTGGCGGCCCTGCTGGGTCTGGGCGCCCAGGACCCGGCCTTCTGGATTCCCCTGGCGCTGATCGTCGTGTTCTTCGCCATCGTCGTGGCGGGCGTGCTGCTGGACGGTTTCGACATCGGCGTGGGCTGCGTGTCCCTGGTGGCGCCGCCCGGCCTGCGGCCGCGCATGCTGTCGCTGCTGGGCCCTTGGCGCGACGCCAACGAATTCTGGGTGTTCCTCGGGATCGGGTTGTTCGCGGTGGCGTTTCCCTACGCCTGGCCCCAGACCCTGGCCCGCCTGTACCTGCCGCTGTCGCTGCTGGCCCTGGGCACGATGCTGCGCTCGGTGTGTTTCGAATGGCGCCTGCGGGCGCCGGCCGAACACCAGGGCCATTGGCAGTTCGGCTTCGGCGCGGGGGCCGTGCTGGTGGCGCTTTCCCATGGCTACATCCTGGCGCGGGTGGCGGGGGCGTATCAGC
>CBFGXR010000226.1:0-4056 GCA_965652675.1 uncultured Castellaniella sp. | reverse complement strand
GGGGGTCGTAGCGCGGATCGTAGGGGTTGGACGCATGCGGCGCGGCGGCGGACGAGGCGGTCCGCGCGCCGGCCGGCGACGCGGAAGTCAGAGTGGCCATGATGTCTCCTGTGGACAGGTGGGGGTCCGGCGCGAGCGCCTCAGGCTTGTGCGGGCAGTGGGGGGCGTTGCTTGCGGAACGCGTTCTTGATCAGGATCTTGCCGTCCTTGAAGGTCAGCAGATCCACCATGTCGGCCTCGATCCGGGAACCGTCGGCGGTCGTGCCGGTGAAGGTCGATTCCATCACGCCCCGGTCGCCGGACACCCAGCAGCGGGCGTTGCGCCAGGCGGCGTCGGGAATGGTCTGCCAGGCGGATTCGAAGGCCTTGCGCACGGCAACCGGGCCCTCGTGGCGCACGCCGCAGGCCAGCGGACCCGCCACGCCCTCGAACACGCACGCCTCATGCATGCACGACATCAGGGCATCGATGTCGTGGCGATTCCAGGCCTCGCCGAAAGCCTCGAGCGTGGAAAGCAGCTGATCCTGTGTCATGGGGTCTCCTCATGGATTGTGATGGGGCGCGGTGTGGCCCGCAGGCCGGAAATGCGCCGTGATGTTCACACATTAGGAGAACGCTCCAGACTGGTCTAGGGCCAGTGATTACGTTTCGCTGGCACCAGATTGCCCGGCTGGATCCTATGCTCTATCTGATCATATGAAACGTATGGTTCCAGATTCAGAGATTCAGGTTGACAATCCAAAAAGGCTCTGTAGAATTTTGATCACACGATATCGAAATAAATCATCTCGATATTTGGAATAACCGGGCCAGCACAGCCCTCCGCATACCGCATCAGGAGACACACGATGGCAAACGATACCCGCCAAGTCGTTCAAGGCGTCCAGGAAATGACCCCGTCCGAGGCCTTCGTCGAAACCATGGTCGCCAACGGCGTGACCGAGATCTTCGGCATCATGGGCTCGGCGTTCATGGACGCCATGGACATCTTCGCCCCGGCCGGCATCAAGCTGATCCCGGTGGTTCACGAACAGGGCGCCGGCCACATGGCCGACGGCTTCGCCCGCGTCAGCGGCCGCACCGGCGTGGTGATCGGCCAGAACGGCCCCGGCATCAGCAACTGCGTCACCGCGATCGCCGCCGCCTATTGGGCCCATACCCCCGTGGTCATCGTCACGCCGGAGGCCGGCACCACCGGCATCGGCCTGGGTGGCTTCCAGGAGGCTAAGCAACTGCCGATGTTCCAGGAGTTCACCAAATATCAGGGCCACGTCACCCATCCGGCCCGCATGGCCGAATACACCGCGCGCTGCTTCGCCCGCGCCCGGGACGAAATGGGGCCGACCCAGCTCAACATTCCGCGCGACTATTTCTACGGCAAGATCAAGTGCGAGATCCCCCTGCCCCAGCCGCTGGATCGCGGCCCGGGCGGCGCCCACAGCCTGGACGAAGCCGCCAAACTGCTGGCCGAGGCCAAGTTCCCCGTCATCATTTCCGGCGGCGGCGTGGTCATGAGCGACGCGGTCGACGAATGCAAGGCGCTGGCCGAACGCCTGGGCGCGCCGGTGGTCAACAGCTACCTGCACAACGACTCCTTCCCCGCCAGCCATCCGCTGTGGTGCGGCCCGCTGGGCTACCAGGGTTCCAAGGCGGCCATGAAGCTGCTGGCCGACGCCGACGTGGTGCTGGCCCTGGGCACCCGCCTCGGCCCCTTCGGCACTCTGCCGCAGCATGGCCTGGACTACTGGCCCAAGAACGCCAGGATCATCCAGGTCGATGCCGACAGCAAGATGCTGGGCCTGGTCAAGAAGATCACCGTCGGTGTCTGCGGCGACGCCAAGGCCTCCGCGGCCGAGATCTTCCGCCGCATCGACGGCATGAAGCTGGCCTGCGACGCCGACAAGGCCGAGCGCGCCGCCCGCATCCGGGCGGAAAAGGACGCCTGGGAACAGGAACTGACCGACTGGACCCACGAACGCGATCCGTTCAGCCTGGACATGATCGACGAGCAGAGCAAGGAAGCGGGCAACTGGCTGCACCCGCGCCAGGTGCTGCGCGAACTGGAAAAGGCCATGCCGGAAGACGTGATGGTGTCGACCGACATCGGCAACATCAACTCGGTGGCCAACAGCTACCTGCGTTTCGAGAAGCCGCGCAGCTTCTTCGCCGCCATGAGCTGGGGCAACTGCGGCTACGCCTTCCCGACCATCATCGGCGCCAAGGTCGCCGCGCCGCACCGTCCGGCCGTGTCCTACGCGGGCGACGGGGCCTGGGGCATGAGCATGAGCGAAATCATGACCTGCGTGCGCCATGACATCCCCGTGACGGCCGTGGTCTTCCACAACCGCCAATGGGGCGCGGAAAAGAAGAACCAGGTGGACTTCTACAACCGCCGTTTCGTGGCGGGCGAACTGGAAAGCGAAAGCTTCGCCGGCATCGCCCAGGCCATGGGCGCCGAGGGCATCGTGGTCGATCGCATCGAAGACGTGGGCCCGGCCCTGAAAAAGGCCATCGACGCGCAAATGAACGATCGCAAGACCACCGTGATCGAGATCATGTGCACCCGGGAACTGGGCGATCCGTTCCGCCGCGACGCATTGTCCAAGCCGGTGCGCCTGCTGGAAAAGTATCGCGACTACACCTGATCCCGGGACCAAGGAGACGCCCATGCGCGCACAGGACATGCTGCTGGACGCCGCCCGGCGCGATCCGAAGCGGATCGTCCTGTGCGAGGGGGGCGACCCCCGCGTGCGGGCGGCGGCCCGACGGGCGGCCGCCGACGGCATCGCCCGGGTCTTTCTGGTGGGATCGGATGAGGACGTCCCGGGCGTCCAGGGCATCCAGCCCGCCGATTCCGGCTGGCTGGATGCGTTCGCCGAGGAACTGCTGACGCTGCGCCGCGCGCGCGGCATGACGCCCGAACAGGCCCGGGAGGCCGTCGGCCAGCCGCTGGTCTTCGCCGCCCTGATGGTGCGGCTCGGACATGCCGACGGGTCGGTCGCCGGCGCCGTGCACACCACGGCGGACGTCGTGCGCACCGCCATCCAGGTCATCGGCAGGCGGCCCGGCGTGCGCACCGTCTCCAGCTTCTTCATGATGATGCGCGACGAGCCCTTTCCGACCGGCGAACACGCCATGGTGTTTTCGGATTGCGGCCTGGTGATCGAACCCGACAGCCGCGAACTGGCCGAGATCGCCCTGGCCTCGGCGCGCAGCGCCCGGACCCTGCTGGGGATCGAGCCGCGCGTGGCCATGCTCTCGTTCTCCACGCATGGCAGCGCCGCGCATCAGCAGATCGACAAGATCCGCGAAGCCATGACCTTGGCCCGGCGGCAGGCGCCGGACCTGCTGATCGATGGCGAAATGCAGCTCGATACCGCGATCGTGCCGGAAGTCGCCCAACGCAAATGGCCGCAGTCCCCCGTGGCGGGCCGGGCCAACGTGCTGGTCTTTCCCAGCCTGGACGCCGGCAACATCGGCTACAAGCTCGTCGAACGCCTGGGCCATGCCACCGCCCTGGGGCCGATCCTGCAGGGCCTGGACAAGCCGGCCAACGACCTGTCCCGGGGCTGTTCGGCGGACGACATCCACCAGGTGATCGCTGTCACCGCCGTGCAGGCGGCCCGGGCGGGCTGATTCCCTGCACCCGGCCGGCAACGGCCGCGGCGGCTCCCCATTTCCTCGTGCGATCGATCAAGGCCGCCGGCGGCGCGGCGCGAGCGTCCGGATCAGCGACAGCAGCGCCTGCATGGTGACGCCGCCGTCCAGGTCCAGCCCGACCGAATGCGGGTAATAGCCGCTCAGGTCCTGGTTCACGCCGATCCCCAGGATTTCGACACCGCGTTCGCGCGTGTAATGGCGCACCACCCGGCGCAGGTGGGCGTCGAGGAATCCGGGCGGATTGGCCAGGGCGGTGGCACCGTCCATCGGACCGCCGTCGGACACGACCCACAGGACCCTGCGTTGCCCGTCCGGTCGGGCCAGCAGGCGTTCGCATGCCCACTGCACGGCTTCGCCGTCGATGCCCTCGCGGAACAGTTCCGGTTTCATGACGGC
>CBFGXR010000225.1:0-4058 GCA_965652675.1 uncultured Castellaniella sp. | reverse complement strand
CGTGGACCGTGAAGGTGCCGCTGTCCTTGGCGCTGTTCGTCGTGTCCGGGGTGCCTGCGTCATCCGGGATGCCAGGGCCGTGCGGGGGCAGGATGCCGCCTTTCAGTCCCTCTTCCGACACCGCGGCATTCGCATCCGCACCGTTATCGCCGCCGAAGGTGATCGTCGGCACGTCGTTGATGCCGTTGACGGTGACCTTCAACGTTGTCGTCGAGGTATCGCCGTCCTCATCGGTCAGGGTGTAGGTGAAGACGTCTTCGGCGGTCTTGCCCTGGCCCAGGGCCTGCACGGCGGCATAACGTTCGTCGGCGGGATCGCTGACCAGCGTGTACGTGTAGGCGCCATCGGCACCCAGGACCAGATCGCCATAAAGCCCGTGCACGACGCTGTCCACACCACCACCGACGTCCGCGCCGACGTCGCCTGCCTGAACGCCCGTCACCACGGTCGGATCCGCTCCCAACGTATCCGCGCTATCGCCGGCTCCGGTATCCCCGGGTTCGCCATCGCCCTTGACGACATTGCCTACGGCGGCCAGGGCGGTATCCTCGGTCACGCTCGCCATGTCAGCGATCGCGACGGGCGCCGTATCCGTGATGGCCGCGACGATGTCGCTGGTGACGGAACGGCCCAGGCTGTCGACCACGGTGACGCCGATGGAGTCGGGCAGGAACTGGCCGATGAACGAATCCACGGCCGCGCCCGTGTGATCCTGCCAGCCATCCGAGACATAGTGGTAGGTGACCGTGCCGGTGTTGGAATCGTAGCCGGTCAGGGTCAGGACGCCCCGGTCCGTATCGATGACGATGGGCGCGCCCGGCGTCGCCGCGGCCAGTTCGGCCAGGGTCACCGTCAGGGAAGCGGCGGCAGGCGAGGCGCCGCCGCCGGCCGTACCGGTTTCACCCGAGAAGTTGAACACCAGGGCGGCCAGGCCGGCGGGGGCGGAGAACGCGAAAGTGCCGTCCACGCCCACGGTCGTGTTGGCTTCGCTGATATCGAAAGTACCCGGCACAAGGACGGGTTCGCCTTCCAGGGTGCGGTCGTTGCCGTCAGGAATGTCCAGCGTCGGCCCCGCCGGCACGGTATCGTCGGCCGTGGCGGCCACGGCGCCCAGTTGCACGAATTCCGGCGTTTCCACGCCCGGACGCGGATAAGCCAGGCCCAGGGGCGTGGTGGTTTCCGTGATGCTGGCCAGGCGCGTGAAGCTGTCGCCGCCGCCACCGCCGCCGGTCAGCACCGCAGCGGTCGGATCCAGGATGGCGAACGGGTCCTGGCCCGCATCCAGCGCGGCCAGGATCTGGTCGGCGACGGGGTCGGCCGGGGGCGTGACGGCATTGTCCGCCGGCTGCGGCTGCGCGGCGGCCAGGTCTTCGGACACCAGCATGTCGGTGTTCTGGCCGACGATCACCGGCGGCACGCCGGTGGCCTGCAGCGTCACGCTGGCGCCCTCGTCCGTCATGATGTGGGCATTGACGGGCACGCGCATGCCATCATGCAGCGCAATCAGTTGACCCTCGGCATTGCGCATCCAGGCTTTGCCGGTGACGTGAGTGATCAGGACGGTATCGGTAGCCATGGTGGATCCCCAGTGATGAATTCGGTGGCGCCGGCCGATGCGCGGGATGCGCTTTGGCGGCGATCATGTGTGGGAATACTACGCGTCTGGCAAGGATCTTCGTATTGGCGAGAAAGACAATAACTGTCAAGGAATGGCTAGGGAACCTCTGAATCAGTCGAGCGGAAAGCGGGCGCTGTGGGTCGGGATGGGATGCAAGGCGCGAACCGCAGCCATAGCCGTAGCTATGGCGAGGATGAGCAACGCAGCAGACCGCCCGAATCCACAGATGCACGCGGCGCGAGGACTGGTTCAGAGGTTCCCTAGGGAAAACGCGGAATTTTCCGAGGCGTGGCCGGACGACTGCGCTTTGACTTGCGTGACCGGGGAATGGGTCAGTCGCGGAAAACTTCGTCCAGCGTAGTGGCGTCCACGAAGTTCAACGACCAGGTTTCCAGGTCCTTTGACCGGGCGGTTTGAATGCGTTGCGTGGTTTTGGCATCCACCGCACCGAAGCGGCGCTGGATCTGGCGCAGCAGCAAGTCGGCCTGGCCTTCGACACGACCTTCGACGCGGCCTTCGGTACGACCCTCAGCAATACCCGCCAGACGGCCCCGCTTGGTGTACTCACGTTCAAGCAGTGTGACGTAGCTCATCTTGTGTTCCTCCGACAGGGCTTCGACCGCCCGCAGATATTCGGGTTCCAGGTCCTTGGGCAGCGCGATCATCCATTCGATCAAGCGGTAGACCTGCCCCGCCACCGCCGGATCGTAGCCGTAGTGCCGCAGCGCCCGGACCAGCTCGAACTTCGGCCCCAGCCGCGTGCGTTTGTCCCGGTAGCGGTTGGCCTGCAACTGCGCCATGATGACCACCGCGAAGGGATTGCCCGGCGCCAGGGATTCCAGTTCGTCCCAACGGTCCCGCCAGCCTTCCAATTCTACGACAGGAAAGGTGAACCGGACCCCCTGGCCGCGGTGTTCGTCGGTGTGGGTCAGGTGGCCGTCCACGCCCCGGTTGTCCAGCAGGATGCCCAGGCTGTAGACGGCGGGAGGTAGATCCAGCCCCCGCTGGCGCATGAGGCGCACCTGGATGCGGTGGCGGTATTCATACATCCGCCAGGAGAACAGCCGCAGGGCCTTGCGGCCCCGCAGGCACCGTTCGACCTCGACATGGATCAGCAGCCAGGCGGCGGTGCCGGCCAACAGGCGTACCCGCACCAGCTTGTCCACGAAGCGGCGGCCTTTCTTGCCCGGAATGGCAATGGCCTGCAATTCCTTGTCCAGAAAATCCGGAGCCCGCGTCCAGTCGATTTCCGTGTGCAGCGCGGGGGTCAGCAGTTCGATTGCCTGCCGGAAGAAGATTTCCAGGGCGTCCTTCCAGGGACTGTCGTGATCGTCGGCCTTCGGCGTAGGCTGTGGACGGACCGAGCCAGATGCGGCATCGCCCGGAGCCTGCGGCGCGGCGGCGTCAAAGGGGGGATTCGGATCGGGCATGGCGGGCTTCCGGATTCGGGAAGCCTCATTCTGGGGATGCCCCGTGGACCCCGCCAGACTGGAATCTACGAACAGATGAAAAGGTCTCGCGCGGACCCCGCGCGGCGCGGGCTGGCGGCTGCTGATTGCCTGCCTTGCGGCCTGTATCGCCCTTGTGGACGGGCCGTATGAATCGATCAGTCGCGGAAAACTTCGTCCAGGGTCGTGGCATCCACGAAGTTCAGCGACCAGGTTTCCAGGTCTTTTGCTTCGGCGGAATGGAGGCGCTGCCTGATGGACTCCTCCACCGGACCGAAGCGGCGTTCAAGTTGGCCCAACAGCAGCTTGGCCTGGCCTTTCTCCATCGCCAAGCGTTCCTCGATCATCACATAACTCATCTTTTTCTCCTCTCTGATGCGTTTGAGCGCCGTCGCGTAGGCCACTTCCTGGTCCTTCGGCAGTTTCAGCATCCATTCGATCAGCCGCAGCAACGCCCGGATCTGGTCGCGACCGTAGCCATATCCGTACAACAGCCGCGCCAGCGATACGGCGGGGGCCAACCGCTGCGCCCCATCGTGCCGCAGGGCCTGCAACTGCGCCATGATCACCACCGCGAACGGATTCGTGCGCGCCAGCGATTTCAGTTCATCCCAACGGATTAACCACTGCGATAAGTGTACGACGGGAAAGGAGAAACTCACACCCTGGCCCAGGAATTCACGCTGGTATTCCAGGTGCGTCGGACCCGATCGGCTGGCGACCAGGATGCACAGGCTGAACAAGGCCGGCGGGGCCTGTCCGGCCTGGGCGCTGAGCGTTTCGTACCGGTCCTCGATGCGTGTCCGGTAGCGGTACATGCGGTGTGTGATCCGGGCGATGGCCTGGGGGCCGGTGTCGCCGCCCTGTACCTCGACATGCACCAGAACCCAGGCGTCGGCACCGTCCCGGTGGCGGACCTGGACCAGCTTGTCGGCGTACAGGCGGCCGTCGCCGGGCGGACCGTCCGGGACCTCGAGGGCCTGCAGTTCCTT
>CBFGXR010000224.1:0-4066 GCA_965652675.1 uncultured Castellaniella sp. | reverse complement strand
GCCCTACGGCCTGGCCGAGGTCCCGGTGATCAAGGTCGCCACGCGATCGGACCTGGCGCGCCGCTGGCACGATCTGATGGACGTCGACGCCGGCCGGATCGCCACCGGCGAGGCCAGCATCGAGGCACTGGGCCAGGAACTGTTCGAACAGATCCTGGACGTCGCCAGCGGCCGCAAGACCTGGGCCGAGCATTGGGGCATCGTCAACGATCTGGTTCTGTTCAACCCCGGCCCCGTGACTTAACCGGGACGGGATTCGGGCGGATCGCTGCGTTGGTTCGCCTCGCCGTGCAACAGCACTGTCTTCGGCTTCCCGCCTTGCGCTCCCCCCCGAATCCAGACCCGGCGTTCAGAAGCGCGGGGCCTTGCCGCTCCAGTCGGGGCGGTACTTGCGCATCTGCGCGGCGTCGTCCCGGGACCGGATGCCGCAGCTCAGGTACTGCTCGTGCAGCCGCGCCAGGGCGTCCTGGTCGATTTCCAGGCCCAGCCCGGGGGCGTCGCCCAGCACGATGGCGCCGTCATGGAAGCTCAGGTGCCCCCCCACGATGACTTCCTCGTCGGGATCCAGCCAGGGATAGTGCGTGTCGCAGGCGTAGCTCAGGGTCGGCACGCTGGCCGCCACGTGCGCCATGGCCATCAGGCTGATGCCCAGGTGCGAATTGGAATGCATGGACAGGCCCATGCCGAACACCTCGCACATGCGCGCCAGCAGCTGCGTATCCCGCAGCCCGCCCCAGTAGTGGTGGTCCGACAGGATGATCTGGCAGCCGTTGGCGGAGACATTGTCGCGGAACTGGGCCATGTCCGTGACCACCATGTTGGTGGCCAGCGGCAGGCCGGTCGCCTTGTGCAGCGCGGCCATGTCGGCCAGCGTCGGGCAGGGATCCTCGTAGTATTCCAGCAGGCCGTCCAGCCGCTTGCCCATCTCGATCGCCGTCGCCAGCGACCAGTTGCCGTTGGGGTCGATGCGCAGCGGCATGCCCGGAAAACGCGCCGCCAGCGCCCGGACGCATTCCACTTCCTGCTCGGGCTCCAGCACCCCGCCCTTGAGCTTGATGCTCTGGAAGCCGTACTGGCCGATCATGGTCTCGGCCTGGGCCACCAGTTGCGCGGGCGTCAGGGTCTCGCCCCAGGCGTCATCCGCATAGGCCGGATCAACGTGGCGGGCATACTTGAAGAACAGGTAGGCGCTGAAGGGCACCGCGTCGCGCGCGCGGCCGCCCAGCAGGTCGACCAGCGGCGCGCCCAGATGGCGGGCTTGCATATCCATCAGGGCGACTTCCAGCGCCGAATACAGCTTCTGGACGTTCTTGGCCGGGTCGGTGCCGGGCGCGAGCTTGTAGGCCGTGTTGGCGCTGACCTGGGTCCGGGCCACGACGTCCTGGACGCGCCGGCGCAGGCCGTTCAGGTCGAAGGGATCCAGGCCGATCAGGCTGGGCTGCAGGGCCCGCAGCAATTCGATGATGGGCGCATCGCCGTAGGTTTCGCCCAGACCGATCCGGCCGGTGTCGCTTTCCAGTTCGATGATGGTGCGCAGCGCATAGGGCTCGTGGATGCCCGCGGCGTTCAGCAGCGGGGGATCCTTGAATGCGATGGGCGTGATCTTGACAGTCTTCAGTTTCATGGGAGGCCTTGCGGGGGACGCGAAAAGAAATCATGTTGTCGTATGACATGCAGACTGTAGATTCAGCCCGAAATCCAGGACTACTAGGGAATATACTGATACGCCGGGTCAAGTCCATCAGTTTTTCATATAAATCAAATAATTACTTTATTTTCTGATTTTGTTGAACCCGCTTTCCACTGCCCTAAGATGCAAAAAAATGTTGTCCTCCCGACCCATCAACTTATATGATGACTTACGAGAAGAACGGTCCGGCCATCCGGGCCGCGGCCGAACCGGACCTCCCGTTCGCCGGCTTCTTCCTCGCACAGGCGAACACCCTAGGAGACAATTCATGAAAGGCATCAAGCAGTCCCCTCGGCGGGGACGATTCCACGCGCTGGCGGGCGCCCTGGCCCTGGCCGGCGCCGCCCTGTCGGCCCACGCCGCTCCCGTCACGCTGAACGTCGTCGACGTGGCCGGCAATCTGGCCCTGACGCAGAAGGCCCTGGAAGCCTTCCGCGACCAGAACCCCGACCTGGTCTCGAACATCACCTTCACCAACGCGCCCTCGCCGCAACTGCCCGGCAAGATCAAGGCCATGCAGAAGGCCGGCCGTTCGGACATCGATCTGGTCCTGACCGGCACCGACGCCCTGGCCGCCGGCATCGAGCAGGATCTCTGGCTGAAGCTGCTGCCCGATCACGAGGCCGAGTTCAAGGGCATCCTGAACCAGTATGCGCGCGGCCCCGCCCGCATGCAGGAACTGGCCCAGGGCTACGGTCTGGAAGTCACCTTCATGCCGGCCGGCCCGCTGCTGGAATACAACCCGGCCAAGGTCCAGAACCCGCCCAAGACGCCGGCCGAACTGCTGGCCTGGTGCAAGGCCAACCCCAACAAGCTGATCTACGCGCGTCCGGCGAACTCGGGCCCGGGCCGCACCTTCCTGATGGGCCTGCCCTATCTGCTGGGCGACAAGGATCCCTACGATCCGATCAACGGCTGGGACAAGACCTGGAAATTCCTGAAGGAACTGAACGACTGCGTGCCCTACTACCCGGGCGGCACCTCGGCCGTGATGAAGGAACTGGGCGAAGGCAGCCGCGACATGACAGTGACCGTCACCGGCTGGGACATCAACCCGCGCGCGCTGGGCGTGGTGCCCGCCGAGTTCAAGATCCAGGCCTTCGACAACTTCACCTGGGTGAACGACGCGCACTATATGGTGATCCCCAAGGGCGTTTCGGCGGAAAAGCAGAAGGTCCTGTTCAAGCTGCTGAAGTTCATGCTCGAACCCAAGCAGCAGGCCATGACCTATGACTCCGGCTACTTCTACCCGGGCCCGGCCATCCGCGACGTGCCCCTGTCGGCCGCGCCGGCCGAAAGCCAGGAAATCATCAAGAAGTTCGGCCGTCCGGAATACGATGAGCTGATCGCCCGTCGCCCGAACGCCGTGCCGCTGGATGCCAAGGCCATGGTCGAAGCCTTCCACAAGTGGGACACCGAAGTCGGCGCCCTGAAGAAGTAAGCAGTCGCTTTCCCGTGAACGGCCGCCCGCCTGCCCGCCCCGGACGGGCGGGCGGCCCGACCTCCCTGGATCAAGGATCATGAATCATTCTTTTCAACAGCTGCGTCTGGATGCCGTGGGCCGGAAATTCGACACGGCCTCCGGTTCGGCCGTCGCCGCCCTGAGCGACCTCAGCCTCGACATCCAGCGTGGCGAGTTCATCGCCCTGCTGGGCCCGTCGGGCTGCGGCAAATCGACCGCCCTGAACTGTCTGGCGGGCCTGACCTCGCTCACCGACGGCAGCATCTGGCTGGACGAGACCCGCATTGACGTGCTGCCTCCGGAACGGCGCGGTTTCGGCATGGTGTTCCAGAACTACGCGCTGTTTCCCCACATGTCGGTGCGCGACAACGTGGGCTTCGGACTGAAGATGCGCGGCGTGCGCAAGGACGAGATCGCCCGCAAGGTCCAGTCCGCCCTGAGCCTGGTCCAGCTGGAAGGCCATGAACACAAGCTGCCGGGCCAATTGTCCGGCGGCCAGCAACAGCGCGTCGCCATCGCCCGGGCCATCGTCATCGAGCCGCCCGTGATCCTGATGGACGAGCCGCTGTCGAACCTGGACGCCAAGCTGCGCATCGAAATGCGCGCGGAAATCCGCCGCATCCACCGCCAGCTGGAACGCGCCACCATCTACGTCACGCACGATCAGGACGAGGCCCTCTCGATGGCCGACCGGATCGTGGTCATGCGCGCCGGCTCGGTGCAGCAGATCGGCGCGCCCCGCGAAGTCTACGGCCGGCCGCGCAACCTGCACGTGGCGCGCTTCATGGGCTACCGCAACGTGCTCGATTTCCGGATCGTGCGGCAGGCCGGCGACGGCCTGTCCATCGAACGCAACCAGATCCAGCTGAACGGCACGGCCGTCGGCGACCTGACCGGCCGCCAGGAAGTCGCCG
>CBFGXR010000223.1:0-4068 GCA_965652675.1 uncultured Castellaniella sp. | reverse complement strand
CAGGGAGCGGCGATCGTTTCGATGTCCAGGTCGGCGGCGCCCGCGTCCTGCAGGCGCTGCGCGCCCAGTTCGGCCAGGCGGGCGTCGATCTTCTGCGAGATGCCGCAGAACGAGGGATAGCTGGAATCCCCCAGGCCCAGCACGGCGTATTTCAGCCGGGGCAGTTTCGGGGCGCGCTTGCCCAGCAGGAATTCGACCCAGGCGATGGAATCGTCCGGCGGATCGCCGTCGCCCTGGGTGCTCATGACCACGTAGAGCAGCTGCTCGTCCTTCAGTTCCTTGGTCTTGTACTGGTCGGCCCGCACCAGGCGCGCTTCCAGCCCTTGGGCGCGCACCTGTTCGTGCAGCGCGGTGGCGATGCGTTTCGCGTTGCCGGTCTGGCTGCCGTACACGATGGTCAGCCGTTGGGCCGCATCGGGCGCGGGCGCGGTGGCGACCGTCAGCGGAGGGGCGGCCTCGCGCGCGGGCTGGCGTGCCTGGGCGACGCCGGCGAAATAGCCCGAGAGCCAGTGCAGACTGGGCGACTCCAGGGAGTCGGCCAGTTCGGCGATCAGGGAATGATGGGCTTCGGGCAGGTAATTCGGCGCGAGCATGGCACGGTCTTGTGAAAACGGAGGAAGCGTCCATTCTGGGACGCTTCCTTCATGCCGTGAACGAACCGATGCTTATGTTTTTATGCGGATATAAGCAAATGCCCGGAGAGGGGGCTGGCGCGGGGCCGGGGTCCCGCCGTGCTCAGCCTTCCCAGTGCAGCCAGCCTTCCTGCAGCCATTCGTCCAGCAGGGCGAGGGTCCCGGGCGCCAGGCGGCGGACTTCGTCGGCGTCCAGCGCGCGCCGGTCGGCCAGCGCCTCCAGGCCGGGATCGGCCGCCACGGGCGCGACCTCGCCGTTGATGAAGACCTGCCGGTCGCAGTACATCAGCCGTGTGCAGCGGTCCAGCGCCAGGCGGCCCGTGCCGGGCGCCCCGGCGCTCAGCGAGAGGGGCTCGTCGGCCGGCTCGAACAGGGCGCTGTCGGGCAGGGACGTCAGCCATTGACCCAGGAACCGCGCCGCCACCGCGCGGTCCAGGCGGATGCTGGACAAGGTGTCCAGCGTGGCCTGCACCAGCGCATCGGGCAGGGCCGCCGGGGATCGGGTGGCGGGCGTGCCGGCGTCGGTGTACAGCGTCGCCAGGTCCGGGCCGGACAGGCAGGGATGCCCATACAGGCCGGGGTCGCCCAGATGCTGGGCCGAGATCTGGTCGGCGGCCGATTCCAGCAGGCCGCGGGCCAGGGTCGCCTGGCTGGGCACGCGGAAACCGATGGACAGCGTCATGCAGTCGTTGCCGATGGCGATGCCGTCATGGCAGACGTGGGGGGGCAGGTACAGCATGTCGCCCGGCTCCAGGATGTCGTCCGCGTCCGGCTGGAAATCGGCCAGGATCTTCAGCGGCAGCCCCGGCACCAGGGCGCGGTCCGCCTGCCGGCTGGTGCGCCAGCGGCGCCGGCCGTGGCCTTGCAGCAGGAAGACGTCGTAGCTGTCGAAGTGGGGACCGACGCCGCCGCCGTCGGTGGCGATGCTGATCATCAGGTCATCCAGCCGGGCGTCGGAAACGAAGCGGAACCGCCGCATCAGCGCGGCCGTGGCGTCGTCGTGCAGGTCCACGCTCTGCACCAGCAGCGTCCAGTTCGGCTGCGTGGCCGGCGGCAGCCGGCGGAACGGCCCGTGCTTCAGCGACCAGCCGCGCTCGCCGTGGGTGACGAGGCGGGACTCGACCTCGTCGCGGCGGGCCAGCGTCTGCACCTCGCGGATCGTGACCGGCGGCCGGAAGCCGGGGATCGCCTGGCGCACCAGCAGGGGTTTCTTCTGCCAATAGTCGCGCATGAATTCCTGGGGCGTCAGGCCGCCCAGCAAGGGCGTGGGCTGGTCGATGTCGGGGGTCTGGGTCTGCATGGCGGGTGTCCTGTGGTGGGGGCAGGGCGGCGGGCCGGGGCGTCCCGGGCGCGACGGCCCGGCGTCCGGCCCGAGGTGTCGTCCGGATCAGAGAAAATCGCGGCGCAACTGGTAGATCAGTTCCAGCGCCTCGCGCGGGCTGAGGCTGTCGGGCTCCAGCGCCTGCAGCGCGGCGCGCAGCGGCGCGTCCGGATCGCCGTCGGATTCTTCCTCGGTCTGCTGCACGAACAGCCCGAGCTGGGAGTCCGCCCGATTGCGGGCTTCCAGTTCGGCCAGTTCCTTGCGCGCGTGGCGGATCACCACCGGCGGGATGCCCGCGCGCTGGGCCACGTGCAGGCCGTAGCTCTGGCTGGCCGGCCCGGGGCGGACTTCGTGCAGGAAGACCACGCCGTCGGGCGCATCGGCCGCCGCCAGGTGGACGTTGGTCACGCCGTGGGATCTTTCAGGCAGGCGCGTCATTTCGAAATAGTGCGTCGCGAACAACGTCAGCGCGCGGTTGTGCGTCAGCAGCCGGTGGGCGATCGCCCAGGCCAGCGCCAGGCCGTCGTAGGTGGACGTGCCCCGGCCGATCTCGTCCATCAGCACCAGGCTGCACGGCGTGGCGGCCCCCAGGATCACGCCCGCCTCCATCATTTCCATCATGAAGGTCGAGCGCCCGCCCGCCAGGTCGTCGGCCGCGCCGATGCGCGTGAAGATGCGGTCCACCGGACCGATCTTCGCCCGCGCGGCCGGCACGTAGCTGCCGGCGCGCGCCAGCAGGGCGATCAGCGCCACCTGGCGCATGTAGGTCGATTTGCCGCCCATGTTCGGCCCCGTGATCAGCAGCATGCGGCGTTCCTCGCTCATGCGGCAGTCGTTCGGGGTGAAGGACTCGATGCTGTGCTCCACCACCGGGTGGCGGCCGGCCTCGACGTCCAGGCAGATGTCGTCGGTCAGCTCCGGCGCCGTCCAGCCGTGGGCGCGCGCATGGTGCGCCAGCCCGGCCAGCGCGTCGATCCGCGCCAGGGCGGCGGCGCTGCGCGCCAGGGCCGCCGCGTGTTCCGCCGCCTGCGCCAGGATCTGTTCGTACAGCAGTTTCTCTCGCGCCAGGCCGCGGTCACGGGCCGACAGCACCTTGTCCTCCCAGGCCTTCAGTTCGGGCGTGATGTAGCGTTCCACGTTCTTCAGCGTCTGGCGGCGGCGGTAGTCGTCGGGCACCTTGTCCGCCTGGCCGCGCGAGACCTCGATGAAGAAGCCGTGGACGCGGTTGTATTCCACCCGCAGATTGGCGATGCCGGTGCGTGCCCGTTCGCGGGATTCGACTTCCAGCAGGAAGGCGCCGTTGTCGCCCGCCAGCTGGCGCAGTTCGTCCAGATCCGCGTCGTAGCCCGCCGCGATCACCCCGCCGTCGCGCACCATCAGGGCCGGTTCGGCGGCGATACCCCGGTCCAGCAGCGCGTGCAGCGCCGGGTCCACGGGCACGTCGCGCAGGCAGTCGGCCAGCAGCCCCCGGGCATCGAAGGCCGACGCGGTGGCCTGCGCCAGCGCGTCCAGTCCCCCCAGCGCGTCGCGCAGGCTGGCCAGTTCGCGCGGGCGGATCGTGCCCAGCGCCAGGCGGGTCGCCATGCGCTCCAGGTCGGGCAGCGGCCGCAGCGCGTCGCGCAGGGCGCGCAGCGCGCCGTCGGCGTCCGGCGCCTGCAACAATTGCGTGATCACGTCCTGGCGGGCACGGGCCTGCGGATTGTCGCGCAGCGGCGCCTGCAGCCAGCGGCGCAGTTGGCGGCTGCCCATCGGCGTGCGGGCGTGGTCCAGCGTGCTGAACAGCGTCGGACCGTCGCCGCCGTTCAGCGTGTCCGTGATTTCCAGATTACGCCGCGTGGCCGGGTCCAGCACCACGTAGTCGCCGCCCGCGTCCACCGACAGGCTGTGCACGTGGCTGAGCGCCTGGGCCTGCGTCGTCCCGACGTAGCGCAGCAGCGCGCCCGCCGCCCGCACCGCCAGCGGCAGATGGTCCAGCCCGAAGGCGCCCACGTCGTTCACGCCGAAATGGCGCAGCAGCGTGTCGCGCGCGCCGTCGGCTTCGAAGTGCCAGTCCGGCACCCGGCTGATCGCCGCGTCCAGTCCTTCCAGGGGCTGCGTATCGGCCTGTTCCGCGCA
>CBFGXR010000222.1:0-4080 GCA_965652675.1 uncultured Castellaniella sp. | reverse complement strand
CGCAGCTCGCTCCTCTCCGGCAGGTCGCCGGGCAGCACGACGTCCCGCGCCAGCGGCCGGGACGGCTCGAAATCGTTGATCAGCAGATGGCTGGTCGCGTCCAGACCGATCTGCGCCAGCAACACGTGGGCGGCGATGTCCGGATGGGCGACCAGCACGTCCAGCGTACTGTGGAACCTGAGGGCCGGCGCCTGCCGGCCCGGATAGGGCGGGCAGTCGAACAGCACCCAGTCGAAATCCCCGGCCAGGCCGGGCAGGGCGCGCACCCAGAAATCATCGCCATGCAGCAGATGCGACACGCCCGCGTCCTCGATGGCCGCGCGCCCGAACGGGACCAGCATCAGGCCGGGCGCCAGTTCGAAAGCCTGCCGCCGCCATTCGAACGGGAACTCGGCCGCGACCCAGCCGTGTTCGTCCCGGTGCGACACGTCGAAATGCAGGCGCAGGAGGTCCGAGGCATTCAGGTCCACCAGCAGCACCCGCTGGCCCAGCACATGCAGGGCGTCTCCCAGCATTCCCACGACCGTCGTGGTGCCTTCGCCGCCGCGCACCCCCGTCAAGGTCAGGATGTTCATCGCCGCGTGTCCAGGTCGTCGTCCCGCGTGGACGGCCCCCGCCGGTCCCAGGCCAGGTACCGGTCCATTTCCGCCAGCAGCGGCCAATGGGCCAGGGCCTTCCGGAACGCCCCGCGATCGGCCGGATCGGCCGCGCGCGGCTCCTCCGCGTCCGGATGCGCGTGCGGGGCGGCCGGGACGTCGTCGCGGCCATGCGGCAGTTGCGTCTCAGCCATCGCACCCCCGTAACCAGGACCAGGTCGTTCAAGACACTCTGTATCCGGTGACGATAAGGCTTTTCCGGCACGGCGGTAAGGGACGAACGGCCGATCGGCCGTTCGGGCTAGGCCCGTCCATCCGCAGGATGGAGGGGCCGCGCACCAGAGGGACGGGACGCTAGCGGTGCTTGAATTCCGGCTTGCGCTTTTCCACGAAGGCGCGCATGCCTTCCTTCTGGTCCTCGGTGGCGAACAGGGCATGGAAATTGCGCCGTTCGAACAGCAGCGATTCGTCCAGCGAGGCCTCGAAGGCGCGGTTGACGCATTCCTTGGCCATCATCACCGCGGGCAGCGGCATCGAGGCGATCGTCGCGGCGGCTTCCAGGGCCTCGTCCAGCAGGCGTTCGACCGGCACGACGCGCGACACCAGCCCGGCGCGTTCGGCCTCGGCGGCATCCATCATGCGGGCCGTGAGCACCAGGTCCATGGCCTTGGCCTTGCCCACCGCGCGCGGCAGGCGCTGGGTGCCGCCGTAGCCGGGGATGACGCCCAGCTTGATTTCCGGCTGGCCGAATTTGGCATTGTCGGCGGCGATGATGAAATCGCACAGCATCGCCAGTTCGCAGCCGCCGCCCAGCGCGTAGCCGGACACGGCCGCGATGAGGGGCTTGCGGGTGCGGCGCAGCGCATCCCAGTTGCCGCCCAGGTAATCGGACTTGTAGACGTCCATGTAGGTCCAGTCGGACATGGCGCCGATGTCGGCCCCGGCGGCGAAGGCCTTCTGGCTGCCGGTCAGCACCATGGCGCCGATGCCGTCGTCGGCTTCGAAGGCGCGCACGGCGGCCGACAACTCGTCGATGACCTCGTTGCTCAGGGCGTTCAGGACCTGGGGACGGTTCAGGGTCAGCAGGCCGACGCGCCCCTTGACCTCGACCTTGACGAACGATTCGCTCATGGTGCCTCCAAAGTAAACTAACGTGATGAAAAACGAACAGATGATCCAATACCAGGTGCGGCTGGCCGACCCGGCCGGGCACCGCTACGCCGTGCGCCTGACGATTTCCCGCCCCGATCCGGCCGGCCAGAGCCTGCGCCTGCCCGCCTGGATCCCGGGCAGCTACCTGATCCGTGATTTTGCCCGACAGATCGAAACTTTGCAGGCCTCGTCCGGCGGCGTGCCGGTCGCCGCCCGCAAGACCGACAGCCATACCTGGCGGTGCGCGCCCTGCGCCGGACCGCTGACCGTGGACTATCAGGTCTACGCCTGGGACCTGTCCGTGCGCGGCGCGCATTTCGACGAAAGCCATGCTTTCTTCAACGGCTGCAGCCTGTTTCTGGCCGTCGTCGGCCAGGAATCGCAGCCCTGCCTGCTGGACCTGTGCCCGCCCGCCCACGCGCGCGGCTGGCGGGTCCACACCAGCCTGCCGGCCGCCGCCGGCCATCCGGACGCGGCGCCCCTGCGCGGATTCGGCCTCTACCGAGCCCGCGACTACGACGAACTGATCGACCATCCCGTCGAAATCGGCACGCCCCAATGCGTCAGCTTCGAGGCCCACGGGGCGGTTCACGACCTCGTGTTCACCGGCCGCGTCCCCGGCCTGGATCTGGAGCGCATCGCCGCCGACGCGCAAAAGATCTGCGCCGCCCAGATCGAACTGTTCGAGCCCGACATCCGCCGCGCGCCGTTCCTGGACGGCGCCGAACGCTACGTATTCCTGGTGACGGTCACGGGCGACGGCTACGGCGGCCTGGAACACCGCGCGTCCACGGCCCTGATCACCCGCCGCGCCGACCTGCCCGCGCGGGGCTGCCCGCCGCCGGAAGGCTACGTCACCTTCCTGGGCCTGCTCAGCCACGAATACTTCCACACCTGGAACGTCAAGCGCATCAAGCCCGCCGCCTTCGTCCCCTACGACCTGACCCGCCCCGACCACACGGAGCTGCTGTGGGTGTTCGAGGGCTTCACGTCCTACTACGACGACCTGATGCTGCTGCGCGCCGGCGTGATCGACGAGCCCGCGTACCTGAAGCGGGCCGGCCGCACCCTGGACCAGGTGCTGCGCGCCGGGGGGCGCCTGAAGCAGTCCGTGGCGGAAAGTTCCTTCGACGCCTGGACGCGCTACTACAAGCAGGACGAGAACTCGCCCAACGCCCTGGTCAGCTACTACACCAAGGGCGCGCTGGTCGCCCTGGGCCTGGACCTGGAAATCCGCCGCCAGTCCGGCGACACGCGCAGCCTGGACGACGTCATGCGCCTGCTGTGGCGGCGCTACGGCCGCGACTTCTACCAGGGCCGCCCCCGGGGCGTGGCCGAAGACGCCATGCCGGACCTGATCCGCGCCGCCACCGGCGCCGACGTGACGGACTTCATCGCACGCCACGCCCTGGGCCGCGAGGACGTGCCCCTGAAAGCCGCCCTGGCCCGCGCCGGCATCGAACTCTCCGCACAACCCGAAAACCCCCGCCCCACACTGGACGTCCGCACCCAGGCGGACCCGGCGGGCCTGCGCCTGTCCACCGTGTACGAGCACGGCCCCGCGCACCGCGCCGGGCTGTCGGCCGGCGACCTGCTGATCGCCGCCGACGGCCTGCGCATCGCCGACGCCGCCGGCCTGGACCGCCTGCTGGACGCGCGCCGGCCGGGCGATCGCCTGGCCCTGCACGTGTTCCGGCGCGACGAACTGCGCCAGTACACGGTGCGGCTGGGCAAGCCCGCCGCCCTGCGCCACCAGTTGCGGCGGATCGGCGGCGAGGGGGCACCATGAGCGCGCCGGGCCGCCCGGGCGCGGACACCCGGCGCGTGATCCTGGACGACCTGCGCGTCCAGGCGCCCGTCGGCATGCTGGACCACGAGCGCCTGGCGTCGCAGCCGCTGACGATCCGTGCGGAATTCGACACCGACGCCTCGCGGCCGGTGGACGACGCCGACATCGGCTCGGTGCTGGACTACCGCCTGCTGCGCGCCGCCCTGATCGAGGAAACCACCCGCGCCCACACCGATCTGCTGGAAACCCTGGTGGACCGCGCGCTGGACCGCGTCCTGCGCGATTTCCCCGGAGTCCTCGGCGTTAAAATCCGCATCTGCAAGCCCCAGGCCTTCGACGACTGCATCGTCTGCGTCGAACAGTCCCGCCGCCGCTGAAACCCGTCCCGACCGCCCCATGAACGCATCCTTTCCGGCGCCGCCCGCGGCGCCCTCCGCCCCCGATCCGATCCAGCCGCCCGACACGCCCGCGCCCGAATCCGCCGCCGAGCGCCCCGCCCCGCAGCGCCGCAGCGTCAGCGAGAACAAGCTCGTCAAGCGCCTG
>CBFGXR010000221.1:0-4113 GCA_965652675.1 uncultured Castellaniella sp. | reverse complement strand
GGCGCGGCGCTCGGTGACCTGTTCCAGATCAGGGTCGTATTGATAGACATGCTGGCCGTCGGACACGATCAGCTGCGCGTAGGGCGCGCGGACTTCCCAGCGGAATTTTCCGGGCCGCTGGAAGGCGGAGGCGCCGCTTTGCGGCTTCTGGGCGGCCCCCTGGGCGTCGGTCCGTTCCTGGCTGAACTGGCCGGTGGCGGATTTGACCTTGGCGACGAAGGACTGCAACTGCGCCTGGGCCGGTTCGGCGGCACGGGAAAGACCGGGCAGCCCCGCCAGGCCGCACAGCAGGACGGTCGCGGCCAGGACGCGGCGGCGGTTCGGGAAATGCGTGTTCATGGGGATCACTCGTCCTCGCCGGATTTGGCCGGCACCAGGATGTCGCGGTTGCCGTTGGGCTGCTGGGGGCTGACCAGCCCCGCGTGTTCCATCTGTTCCAGGATCCGCGCCGAGCGGTTGTAGCCGATGCGCAGATTGCGCTGCACGAAGGAGATCGAGGCCCGGCGGCTGCGCATCACGACCTCGACGGCCTGATCGTACAGCGGATCGCTTTCGGAATCGGCGAAGCCCGTGACGGAACTGACGCCGTCACCGGTTTCGCCTTCGCCGGCGCCTTCCAGGAGGCCTTCGACGTAATCGGGTTCGCCTTCGGCCTTCAGGGCCTCGACCACGCGGTGGACCTCGTCGTCATGCACGAAGGCGCCGTGGACCCGCGTGGGCACGCTGGTGCCCGGCGGCTGGTAGAGCATGTCGCCCTGCCCCAGCAGGGTCTCGGCGCCCATCTGGTCGAGGATGGTGCGGGAATCGACCTTGGACGAGACCTGGAAGGCGATGCGCGTGGGGATGTTGGCCTTGATGAGGCCGGTGATGACGTCCACGCTGGGGCGCTGGGTGGCCAGGATCAGGTGGATGCCGGCGGCGCGGGCCTTCTGGGCCAGCCGGGCGATGAGTTCCTCGACCTTCTTGCCCACCACCATCATCAGGTCGGCCAGTTCGTCGATCACCACCACGATCATGGGCAGCGTGCCCAGGGGTTCCGGCGCGTCGGGCGTCAGCGAGAAGGGATTGGGGATGGGTTCCTCGCGCTTCTGCGCTTCGCGGATCTTGGTGTTGTAGCCCGCCAGGTTGCGCACCCCGACCTTGCTCATGAGCTTGTAGCGCTTTTCCATTTCGGCCACGCACCAGTTCAGGGCGTTGGCCGCGTGGCGCATGTCGGTGACCACGGGCGCCAGCAGGTGGGGAATGCCCTCGTAGACGGACATTTCCAGCATTTTCGGGTCGATCAGGATCAGGCGCACCTGGGTCGCGTCGGCCTTGTAGAGCAGCGACAGGATCATGGCGTTGATCCCGACCGACTTGCCCGAACCGGTGGTGCCGGCCACCAGCAGGTGGGGCATCTTGCCCAGGTCGGCCACGACCGGGTTGCCGGCGATGTCCTTGCCCAGCGCCATCGTCAGCATGGACGCGCTGGTGTGGTAGACCTGGGACCCCAGGATTTCCGACAGGCGCACCGTCTGGCGGCGGGGGTTGGGCAGTTCCAGCCCCATCAGGTTCTTGCCCGGGATGGTTTCCACCACCCGGATGCGCACCAGGCTGAGCGCGCGGGCGAGGTCCTTGGCCAGGTTGACGATCTGGCTGCCCTTGACGCCGGTGGCCGGTTCGATCTCGTAGCGCGTGATGACCGGCCCGGCCTGGGCGGCCACGACGGTGACGCTGACGCCGAAGTCGGACAGCTTCTTTTCGATCAGGCGCGAGGTGTATTCGATGGTTTCCGGCGAGACGGTTTCCTGGGATTGCTCCACCGGATCCAGCAGCGACAGGGCCGGCAGGCTGCCCGCCATCGCCGGGTCGTCGCGCGCGGTGAACAGGGCCTGCTGCTTTTCCTGCTGGACGCGCGGGGATTTCGGCACCGTGGTGACGGTGGGCTCGATGCGCACCGGCTGTTCGTGCACCAGTTGCGTCTGGCGGGTCTCGACGATTTCCTGGCGTTCGGCCTGGGCCGTGACGCCCACGCGGCGGTCCTGCCAGGCGTTTTTCAGGTCCCACAGGCGGCGCCAGGCCAGTTCGATGGCGTAGCCGACGCGTTCAGAGACGTTCAGCCATGAAAACCCGAAGAACAGGCTGGATCCCACCACGATGAAGGCCAGCAGCAGCAAGGTGCTGCCCGCTCCGCCCATCAGCCGGGCCAGGGCGCCCGCCAGCAACTGGCCCAGCTGGCCGCCCGCCCCGGCGGGCAGCGCCGCGCCCCAGACGGAAAGCCGCAGGGCCTCGACGCCCATGCAGCCCAGGAACAGCAGGGTGTAGCCGATGCCGACTTCCCAGCGCACCCTGGGCAGCAGTTCCGGGACTTTGCTGGGCAGCACGGCCCGGGACAGGCGGTAGAACCCCGCCGCCACCCGGCGCAGCAGCAACAGCACCCACAGCCAGGCGGACGCGCCGCACAGGTACAGGAGCAGGTCGGCGACGTAGGCGCCGAAGGTGCCGCCCCAGTTGCGGACCGTGCCGCCATGGACGGAATGGGACCAGCCCGGATCGGTGCGGGTCCAGGTGGCCAGCACCAGGATCAGCCAGCAGGCCAGGGCTGCCAGCAGCACCCAGCGGGCCTCGCGGAACAGGCCCGACAGGCGTGTCTGCAGGGGCGAGGGGCCGTTGCGCACGTTACGGGAGGAGCGTGTGGGGGTCGCCGGAATTCTTGCCATCCGGTCATTATAATTGCGGGGTCAATGTCGAACGGATTTTCAGCGATGTCTAGCGCAAAACACGCCAAACTCATGATTCTCGGGTCCGGTCCCGCGGGCTACACCGCAGCCGTCTACGCCGCGCGCGCCAATCTGGCCCCGGTCCTGATCACCGGCCTGGAACAGGGTGGCCAGTTGATGACCACGACCGAGGTCGACAACTGGCCGGCCGACGTCGCGGGCGTCCAGGGTCCCGACCTGATGCAGCGCTTCATGGAACACGCCCAGCGCTTCAACACGGAAATGGTGTTCGACCACATCGCCGGCGTCGACCTGTCCCGGCGCCCGTTCACGCTGACCGGCGACACGGGTTCCACCTACACCTGCGATTCCCTGATCATCGCCACGGGCGCCTCGGCCCAGTACCTGGGCCTGCCGTCCGAGCAGTCCTTCATGGGGCGCGGCGTGTCGGCCTGCGCCACCTGCGACGGCTTCTTCTACAAGAACCAGGACGTGGTCGTGGTCGGCGGCGGCAACACCGCCGTCGAAGAAGCCCTGTACCTGTCCAACATCTGCCGCACCGTCACCCTGGTGCACCGCCGCGACAAGTTCCGCGCCGAACCCATCCTGGTCGACAAGTTGATGGACAAGGTCGAAAACGGCAATATGCGCCTGGCGCTGTTCCGCGAACTGGACGAAGTCCTGGGCGACGATTCCGGCGTCACCGGCGTGCGGCTGCGCGACAAGCGCAGCGGCGACACCGAAGACCTGGCCGTCACCGGCGCCTTCATCGCCATCGGCCACAAGCCCAACACGGCGATCTTCGAAGGCCAGCTCACCATGGAAAACGGCTACATCACCACCCGCAGCGGCCTCCAGGGCCTGGCCACCATGACCTCGGTGCCCGGCGTCTTCGCGGCCGGCGACGTGCAGGACCACGTCTACCGCCAGGCCATCACCAGCGCCGGCACCGGCTGCATGGCCGCCCTGGACGCCCAGCGCTGGCTGGAGAGCGAAGGCCTCTGAGTGAAGGCTTCCAAGCCGTCCCTGGCCGACCTGCGCCGCCTGCGCGCCGAGGCCGTCCCGCCCGAACCGCCTGCCGCCCCTCGCCGCGCCGCCGGCAAACGGCGCGGCGGCCGGGGCGCGGCCGCGCGGCCGCAGGGTGGTGAACGCGGCGCGCCGTCGACGCGACCGGACGACACACCGGCGGCCGAGGCCGCCCCGCCCGCCGAGGGCCCGCCCCTGCATCCTGCCGACCGCGCCCTGTTCCGCCAGGCCATGCGTTTCGTGCAGCCGCTGCCGGATCATGGCCCGCGCGCCCGGGTGGGCGGCGCGCGGCGCGACCCCGAATCCCTGCTGCTGGCCCGGCGCGCGCACGCCCAGGGCGCCGCCGATGCGAAAGCGCCGCCGCCCGCCCACCGGCAGCGGCGCAAGA
>CBFGXR010000220.1:0-4121 GCA_965652675.1 uncultured Castellaniella sp. | reverse complement strand
CCCCTTCGTCGTGGGCCTGGGCCATCAGTACATGCCCCACGCGCCGACCGCCTCGTTTCCCAGCAACCACCTGAGCTTCGCCTGGTCGGTCTGCGCCGGCCTGGCCCTGCACCCGGCCCGCCGCACGGCCGCCTGGATCCTGGCCCTGATCGCGCTGCCGATCGCCTGGGCGCGCATCTACATGGGCGTGCATTTCCCGCTGGACATGGCCGGCGCCCTGCTGACGGGGCTGGTGGCCGCGGGCATCGGCCTGCCGCTGCGAAACACGCTGATTCCCGCCCTGCGGCGCCGCATCGAGCCCGCCTATCGACTCGTCTTCGCCTGGCCGATCCGCCAGGGCTGGGCACGCGCCTGAGACCGGCGCGCCCGCACGGCCCCGGCCGCGCGCCCGCCCCGTTCATCTTCGGTTCATGCGGCGCGGGCGATCATGGCGCCGTTGCAAATCGCTCCACGGAATCCGCGCCATGCCCGCACCCGCCCGCTACAGCCGCCTGTCCATCAGCCTGCATTGGCTCACCCTGCTCCTGATCGTCGTGGTCTATACCATGATGGAATTCAAGGGCCTGTTCCCCAAGGAAAGCCCCGAGCACGCCTTCATGAAGATGATGCACTCCTCGTGCGGCCTGACCATTCTGGCGCTGACCGTGATCCGCCTGGCGGCGCGCCTGTTCCAGCGCCGCCCCGCCATCACGCCGGCGCCCGCCGCCTGGGAACGGATCGGCGCCCACCTGATGCACGCGGCGCTGTACGCGATGCTGATCGCCCTGCCTCTGCTGGCCTGGTTCGGCATCAATGCCTTCGGCGGCACGGTCAAGGCCTGGGGCATCGCGCTGCCCGCCCTGACCGGCGTGGACAAGGCCCTGGGCGGCGCCGTGATCGATACCCACAAGCTGATCGCCAACATCGGCTATGCGCTGATCGGCCTGCACACGCTGGCCGCGCTGAAGCACCACTACATCGGCCGCGACGACACCCTGCGCCGCATGCTGCCGCTGCGCGCCTGAGCAGCTCCGGGCGGCCGCGCGCTCACAGATCCCGGCGTGCGATCGCCATGGCCTCGCGCAGGATGGACAGGTCGCCGATGTGATTGGCCAGCAGCAGGATCAGGCGGGCGTTGGCCTGCGCGCTCTGCTCGTCGCTGAGATCCCGGTGCATGTCGATCAGCGCCTCGTAGAAGTCGTCGCCGGGGGTATAGGCGCGCGCATAGCGGCAGCCGGGCTCGCCGAAATTCAGGTTCAGGTTCAATCCCATGGCGTTCATTCCTGGTTGCAGGTGGCGCGGGCCAGCGCCTGGCGGACCCGCCCGGCGTCCAGCGCGCGCCAGCGGGCCGCGACGTGCTGGTCGGGGCGGATCAGCCAGGCCGACCCCGGCCGGGCATCGTAGCGTTCGGCGAAGCGTCCGGTGTAGTCCTCGAAGACCCGGAAGCCGTGCGGCGAGCGCCCGCCCGACGGCGTCACCAGGATGACGTCCACCGGCAGGGCGCCGGACATCAGCCCCTGCAGGGCGTCGGCCTGGGCGATGTCGCCCGGCTTGTCCACGTAGACCAGCAGCTGGAAGCGGTCGCCCAGGCGCTCCAGCAGCCAGAAATGATCCACCTGGGCCCGCATGGGACTGTCGTCGCAGGCCGTGCCGGGCGCCATGTCCCCGGCGAACGCGGCCTCGTCGGGCGTGTTCAGGGGCGAATCCGCCAGGATCGCCGGCACCGACAGGCGGCCGGAATTCACCAGCGCCCGGGCGAACGGATAATGGCGCGCCAGCCCCAGCACCGCGTTGCGGAAGGCCAGCGACGTCTTCGTCTTGGGCGTGATGAAATCCGTGGACCGCGTGGAATTCAGCAGGTTCTCGTCGGCGGCACAGATCCGCTCGTCGGAATAGGTGTCCAGCAGGCGGTCGGGCGCCTTGCCCTCCATCACCAGCCGCAGCTTCCAGGCCAGGTTGTCCGTGTCCTGGATGCCGGAATTGGCGCCGCGCGCGCCGAAGGGCGACACCTGGTGGGCCGCGTCGCCGGCGAACAGGACCCGGCCGTGGCGGAACCTGCCCATGCGCCGGCACTGGAAGGTATAGACGCTGACCCATTCGAGCTCGAATTCGTGCTCCTCGCCCAGCATGGCCTTGATGCGCGGGATCACCCGTTCCGGGCGTTTTTCCTCTTCCGGATCGGCGTCCCAGCCGAGCTGGAAATCGATGCGCCAGACATTGTCGGCCTGATGGTGCAGCAGGACCGACTGGCCGGGATGGAAGGGCGGATCGAACCAGAACCAGCGCTCGGCGGGGAAATCGGCCTTCATGACCACGTCGGCGATCAGGAACCGGTCCATGAAGACCTTGCCCTCGGCCTCCAGGCCC
The DNA here is from genome assembly GCA_965652675.1 of uncultured Castellaniella sp. Lineage (GTDB taxonomy): Bacteria > Pseudomonadota > Gammaproteobacteria > Burkholderiales > Burkholderiaceae_B > Castellaniella. The sequence goes on along the minus strand of CBFGXR010000220.1, from coordinate 1,775 downwards.
ATCATCCGGCGGATGGGGCTGCGGGCGCCGTCGGCCACGATCAGCCAGTCGGCCTCGACCGGATAGGTGCCGTCCGGCGTCTCGACCTGCAGCGCGACGCCGTCGTCCCCGGCGCGCATGGACACGACCTTGTTGCGGAACCGCAGGTCCAGAGACGGCAGGGACCGGGCCCGCCTCACCAGGAATTCCTCCAGGTAGTACTGCTGCAGATTGATCATGCCCGGCCGGTGATGGTCGGGCTGGGGCAGCAGGTTGAAGCTGTAGACCTCCTCGCCGCGAAAGAAGGTCCGCCCCACGTTCCAGCTGACGCCCTTGTCCACGCAGAGGTCGGCCACCCCCAGGCGGTCCAGCACCTCCAGGGCGCGCTTGGCGTAGCAGACCCCGCGCGAGCCCACGGAGACGGTGTCGTCGTCGTCGAGCAGCAGCACGGGCACGTTCTGCTGGGCCAGGTCGATGGCGGCCGCCAGGCCGACGGGACCGGCGCCCACGACCACCACCGGATGGCGCACGGGCGTGTCCGCCCCCAGATCGCGCGGCGGGCGGTATTCGAATTTCTGGTACTGATAGGTACTGAGCATGTCTGTGTCTCCTCCGGACCGGCGCGGGCCGCGGTCTGAAAACCGCGATGCCCGCCGCGCGATCAGCGTTCCGCCTGCAGGCCGTGCCACATTTCCCGGTCGCGCTCGGCCGTCCAGATGCGCGGATGGCGGATGCCGCCGGCCTCGTCCATGGCCCGGACCACGTCGAAGGGCAGACAGTGCTCGTAGATGAAGACCTGGGCGAACTTCGGATCCATGGCGCGGCGGATGTGCGCCATGGCCTGCTTCAGGTCCATCCCCTGCGCGTGCGCCTCGCGGGCGGACGCATACAGCGTGGACACGAAGTCGCGCGTGTAGGCCAGGCCGGCGGCGACCCGGTCCGGCGTGTCCAGCGACGGACCGCGCCCCGGCACCAGCTTCTCGGCCCCCAGGGCGGCCAGCGCGTCCAGGGTGGCCGGCCAGTCGGCCAGCTGGGCGTCGCCGGTATAACAGGCGGCGTCGTATTCGACCAGGTCGCCGGAGAACAGGACCTTCTCGGACGGCACCCACACCACGGTGTCGCCCCGGGTGTGGCCCGCGCCGGGATGAAAGACGCGGACTTCCAGATCGCGCCCCATCCACAGGCTGACGCCGTCCCGGAAGACCAGCGTCGGCCAGGTCAGGCCGGGGATGGATTCGAAGGCCTGGAACAGGCGCGGGAAGCGCTCGTATTCCGACTGCATGTCCTGCGCGCCGCGTTCCACGATCATCTCGTAGGTGCCCTGGCTGGCGATGATTTCCTGCAGGCCCTCGTCGCGGTAGGCCGAGGCGCCCAGCACCCGCACGGCGTGGTAGTGCGACAGCACGGCGTACTTGATGGGCTTGTCGGTGACCTTGCGGATTTCCGCGATCAGCCGCCGCGCCATCACCGGCGTGGCGAGCGTGTCGCAGATCAGGACGGATTCGTCGCCGATGACGACGCCGGTGTTCGGATCGCCCTCGGCGGTATAGGACCAGCAGTGCTCGGACAGGCGGGCGAAGGTGGTCTTCTTTTCCTCCAGGTCGGCGACGGATGCGAATTGCTTGCTCATGACGGATTCCTCTCGGTGTTTCACATGCCCAGGTACGCGGCGCGCACCTGTTCGTTGCGGATCATGTCCTGCCCGGTGCCCGACAGCACGATGCGGCCGGTTTCCAGGACATAGGCGCGGTCGGCGATGCCCAGCGCGGCGAAGGCGTTCTGCTCGACCAGCAGGA
>CBFGXR010000219.1:0-4123 GCA_965652675.1 uncultured Castellaniella sp. | reverse complement strand
ACTGACGCGCACGAAGGCCATGCGGTCGCGGTGCGCCGGGTCCATGTTGGCCTGGACCTTGAACACGACGCCGGTGAACTTGGGCTCGGTCGGCAGCACGCCGCGCTCCAGCGCGGCGCGCGGGCCGGGCGCGGGCGCCAGGTCCACCAGGGCGTCCAGCACCTCGCGCACGCCGAAATTATTGATCGCCGAACCGAAGAACACGGGCGTCTGGCGGCCTTCCAGGAAGGCCGCGTGATCGAAGGCCGGCATCGCGCCGGCGATCAGCTCGATCTCCTCGCTCGCCTTGGCGTGGGCGTCGCCGAAGCGCGCCGCCAGTTCCGGATTGTCCAGCCCTTCGATGGTCTCGTCGTCGTCCCGGTGGCGCTCCGAGCCGGGCCGGAAGACCCGCATCCGGTCGTGGCGCAGGTCGAAGACCCCGCCGAACTGGCGCCCCATGCCCACCGGCCAGGAAAACGGGATCGCGTCCATGCCCAGGTGGCCCTCGATCTCGGAGAGCAGGTCCAGCGGCTCGCGCACTTCGCGGTCGAGCTTGTTGATGAAGGTGATGATGGGCGTGTTGCGGGCGCGGCAGACCTGCAGCAGGCGGATGGTCTGGGGTTCGACGCCGTTGCCGGCGTCGATCACCATCAGCGCGGCGTCCACGGCCGTCAGCACCCGGTAGGTGTCTTCCGAGAAGTCCTGGTGGCCCGGGGTGTCCAGCAGATTGATGACGCAGTCGCGATATTCCATCTGCATCACCGAGGACGCCACCGAGATGCCGCGCTGCTTCTCGATCTCCATCCAGTCGGACGCCGCGTGGCGGCTGGCCTTGCGCGCTTTGACGCTGCCGGCGATCTGGATGGCGCCCGCGAACAGCAGCAGCTTTTCGGTCAGGGTCGTCTTCCCGGCGTCGGGGTGGGAAATGATGGCAAAAGTGCGTCGGCGTGCGACTTCGTCGGTCAGGCTCATGGGAAGGTCGGGTGGAGCTTCAGGGCGTACGGCTTCAGTGCTTGTGACTGAAGGAGGCCAGGACGGTGCCGGCCAGGATGAACATCGAGCCGAAGCCGCGGTTCAGCCAGCGGATGTGGCCCGGTTTGCGCAGCATTCGCAGGATGCGCGAAGCCAGCGAAGTATAGCAACTCATGGCCACCAGGTCGGTGAAGCACAGCGTGGCGCCGATCAGGAAATACTGCAGCGGCAGCGGCCGGCCCAGGTCCAGGAACTGCGGCACCACGGCCAGCAGGAACATGGTGCCCTTGGGATTGGTGATGTTCACCAGGTAGCCGCGCAGCAACTGATCGCGGACCGGGTGGGCGCTTTGAGGCGGGCGCGCCTCGACCGCCACCGGCGCCGCGTCGGTGCGGAACTGCCGCACCCCCAGGTACACCAGGTAGGCGGCGCCGATCCATTTGACGATCGTGAAGGCCAGTTCGGACGTGGCCAGCAGGGCGCCCACGCCCAGGGCCACGATGACCAGCTGGCAGATGATGCCGGCCTGCAGGCCGAAGATGGTCCAGGCGCCGTGGCGGAAACCGTATTTCAGCCCCGAGGCCATGGCGCAGATGGCGCCGGGGCCGGGCGAAAAAGAAATCGCCCAGGCCGCCGCGAAGAAAGCCAACCAGGTGGACAGGGCCATGCGGAATCTCCAGTGCGCCGGCGGGGCCGGTCAGTCGCCCTTGTGCAGCAGCGCGGACCGCCCGGACGAGGCCGGGCGCGCATCCCGGCGCTGGCCCGGGCCCTGGGACGCGCCGCCTTCGCGGGCAGGCCGTCCGCCCGGGGCGCGGCCGCCGCCGTTGCGGCGGGCGTCCGGGCCGGCGCGGCGGTCGGACGAGGACGAGGCCGGCCGACGGCCGTCGCGGCCCGGCGCATCGCGCCGGCCGCCCTCGTTGCGTCGGCCGCCATCGCCGCGGCCGCCGCTGAAATCGCCCTGCAGGCGCGCGATCGCGCGCTTTTCCCGGGCGTCGGGCGCGGAATCGGCGGTCACCATGGCCGGATTCCAGCCTTCCACGGAGATCGGCTCGATGGTCTGCTTGATCAGGCGCTCGATGGCGCGCAGCAGCTTGACTTCGGACGTGTCCACCAGGGACAGAGCCGAGCCGGTGCTGCCGGCGCGGCCGGTGCGGCCGATGCGGTGCACGTAGTCCTCGGGCACGTTGGGCAGCTCGAAATTGACGACCTGCGGCAGCTGGTCGATGTCCAGGCCCCGGGCGGCGATGTCGGTGGCCACCAGCACCGCCACCTTGCCGTCCTTGAAGCCGGCCAGCGCCTTGGTGCGCGCGGCCTGGCTCTTGTTGCCGTGGATGGCGGCGGCGGTCAGGCCGTCCTTGACCAGCTTTTCGGCCAGGCGGTTGGCGCCGTGCTTGGTGCGCGTGAACACCAGCACCTGGTGCCAGCCGCTTTCGCGGATGATGTGGCTGAGCAGGTCGCGCTTGTGCGACTGGTCGGTCATCACGACGCGCTGGCTGACCAGTTCGGACGCGGTGTTGCGCCGGGCGACGGAGACCTCGCCGGGGTTGCGCAGGATGCCCTGGGCCAGGCCGCGGATCTCGTCGGAGAAGGTGGCGGAGAACAGCAGGTTCTGGCGCTTGGCCGGCAGCAGCTTGAGCACGCGGCGGATGTCGTGGATGAAGCCCATGTCCAGCATGCGGTCGGCTTCGTCCAGCACCAGGATTTCGACGCCGGACAGGTCCAGCGTCTTCTGCTGCGCGTGGTCCAGCAGGCGGCCCGGCGTGGCCACCAGGATGTCCAGGGGCTTCTTCAGGGCGGTGATCTGGGGATTGATGTTGACCCCGCCGAACATCACCATGGAGCGCACGGACGTGTGCTTGCCATAGAGGCGCACGGATTCTTCCACCTGGGCGGTCAGTTCGCGCGTCGGGGTCAGGACCAGCACGCGGGGACGGCCCGGACGCGGGGTGGCGGGATGGCTCAGCAGGTAATGCAGGATCGGCAGCGTGAAGCCGGCGGTCTTGCCCGTCCCGGTCTGGGCGGCGGCCAGCAGGTCGCCGCCTTCCAGGACGCGCGGGATGGCCTGGGCCTGGATCGGGGTGGGATGGGTGTAGCCCGCGTCGTGGACGGCGCGCAGCAGGGGTTCCGCCAGGCCGAGCGAGGCAAAGGTAATCGAAGTATCCAAGAAAATGACTCCAGCGACCGCCTATCGCTCGAGCCGAGTGATACCAATCGAGGCCGACGTATGAAGAATGTCAGGAAGGGATGCCACGGCGCCGCGCAAAGGCCCGCCGGGGTCAAAAGAAGCCGCGCAGCGACTGGTAGGCTGCGCGAAGCCAGTTATTATAACGTGACTCCCGCCCCGCACGGGGCGCCACACGAGAGGCCCGGATGTTCCGACGTTACCTGCACCTGGCTGCGCTGGCAGCCCTGACGCTGCTGCTTTCGGGCTGCGGCTACAACGAAATCCAGCGCCAGGACGAACAGGTCAAGGCGGCCTGGTCCCAGGTCCTGAACCAGTACGAACGCCGCGCCGACCTGGTGCCCAAGCTGGTGTCCTCGGTCAACGCCTACATGGTCAACGAACGCACCGTGCTGCAGCAGGTCACGGATGCCCGCGCCCGGGTCGGCCAGATCCGCGTCAGCGCCGACGATCTGGCCGATCCGGCCCTGATGGCCCGCTTCGAACAGGCGCAGGGCGCCCTGTCCTCCAGCCTGTCGCGCCTGCTGGCGGTCTCGGAAAACTACCCCCAGCTGAAAAGCGATGGCCTGTTCCGCGACCTGATGACGCAGCTCGAAGGCACGGAAAACCGCATCACCGTGGCGCGCGAGCGCTACGTCGGCGCGGTGCAGTCCTACAACCTGACGATCCGCCAGTTCCCCACCCTGATCACGGCGCGCGTGTTCGGCTACCAGCCCAAGGCCCAGTACGGTCTGGACAAGGCCGACGCCGTCATGCGCGACCCCGAGGTGAAGTTCGACCTGCCTCAGGGACAGGGCAAATGAACCTGCGCCGCGTGCTGGCGGGCGGCGCGCTGGCGCTGGGACTGCTGGCCGGCGCGTGCCTGACGCCCGCCGGCGCGGCCGACCCCGTCGCCGTCCCGGCCTGGACCGGGCCGGTGATGGATCGGGCCGGCGTCCTGACGCCGGAACAGATCGGGACGCTGGCCGGGCAGGTCAAGGCCCTGGAAAA
>CBFGXR010000218.1:0-4127 GCA_965652675.1 uncultured Castellaniella sp. | reverse complement strand
CCGTGGGCCGGATCCCGCAGCGCGCGGGCGCCGACGCCCCGGTCGCGCCGCAACGCATAGGCCAGGGCGCTGCCCGAACGGTAGCCGACCCGGGCGGCGGCGACTTCCAGCGTCGCCCCCCGTGCCAGCAGCCGGCCGGCGGATTCCAGCCGCAGGGCGCGCAGATGGTCGCCCGGCGTATGGCCGGTCAGTTCCAGCAGGCGGGCGTGGAAGCGCTGCGGGCTGAGGTTGAACAGCCGCGCCATGCGGGCCGTCGGCCAGGATTCGTGCAGCGCGCCGGCGAGGGCGGCGTCCAGGCGCGCCAGGTCCAGGCTCCGGCGCGAGGACAGGATCGTGGGCAGGCCCAGCAGCAGGGACAGCTGCCGCCCGGCGTCGCCCAGATTGCCCAGCGCATGGCAGGCGGGAGTCAGGGCGAAGCGCCGCAGCCGTTCCAGGCCGGCCGCTTCGGGCGCGTCGATCACCAGGATGCGGGTGCCGGGCCGCGCGCAATAGGCATGCCGCGCGCCCGCCGGGATCAGCATGCCGCAGGACGGGTCCGTGAACGCGGCATGTCCGTCGACGTCCAGTTCCATGCGCCCGGCCAGCGGCGCCATGATCTGGGCATGATCATGGACGTGAACGTGGGCCTGGCCGTCGTAGTGGCGCAGCGTGCTGACCGGTTCGAGGAGCGGCATGGGGAAGGGCGGCAATGCGGGGGAACTGGATTGAGGAATCTTACTGCTTAAAATGAAGGACCGGCTCCGACGCGCGCCGCCGGGCGCCCGGAACGCCGCGTCCGGTCTGCCCGCCATGATCCTCTACCTGCACGGATTCCGATCTTCCCCCGATTCCCTCAAGGCGCGCCTGATGGCCCGGGCCATGGCCGAGCGCGGCCTGGCGGCCGACTGGCATTGTCCGCAACTGCCCGCCAGCCCCGCCGCGGCGCTGAGCCTGTCGCTGGAATGGGTGCGGGACCGTCTGGGGATCGAGGCCGCCGGCGTGCGTCAGGGCGGCCTGGTGCCGGGAATCGCCGATGCGGCGGCGGCCCGCCTGACCGTCATCGGCTCGTCCCTGGGCGGCTTCTACGCCACCTGGCTGGCCGAACGCCTGGGCTGCCGCGCCGTGCTGCTCAATCCCGTGGTCCATGCGGCGCGCGCCCTGGCGACCCAGGTCGGCTCGCACCGCACCTTCCACGGTGACGAACCCTTCGAATTCCTGCCTGGATATGTGGACGAACTGGCGCGGGCCGAGGCCGACATTCCGGTCCTGACGCGTCCGGAGCGGTATTTCCTGCTGGCCGCCACCGGCGACGAAGTCCTGGACTGGCGCGAGATGCGGGCCCGCTTCGCGGGCAGCCGCCAGCGCATCATCGAAGGCAGCGATCACGGCATCTCGGATTTCGCCGACTGGCTGCCCGAGGTACTGGAATTCGCTTTGGAGGGCGACCGCCGTGTCGTCACCGGCGGTTGGGCCGATCTGGGCGCCGAAGCCAGCCGCATCCGCCTGGAAGTCTTCGTCGAGGAACAGCGGGTGCCGCTGGAAGAAGAGCTGGATGCCCGCGACGCGCAGTGCCTCCACGCCATCGCCTATGACGCCGACGGGCGGGCCATGGGCACCGGCCGCCTGCTGCCCGACGGCCACATCGGCCGCATGGCCGTGCGCCAGCCCTGGCGAGGCCAGGGCGTCGGTTCGCTCCTGCTGACCGCGCTGATGGACGCGGCCCGCCGCCGGGGCGACGCAGAGGTCGTGCTGGACGCCCAACTGCACGCCCGGCCCTTCTACGCCCGCCACGGCTTCGTGGAGGAGGGCGAAACTTTCATGGACGCGGGGATTCCGCATCGGGTGATGCGGTTGCGGTTTTAACGGTTGAAGAAAAGGGATCGGCGGTCCCCGGTCTCTGCCGGGTGGGCTTCAGAGGATGGCCTGCAAGCCCTTGTCGGCGATGAGGTTGAGCAGCTTGAGCGCCGGACCGGTGGGGTGGGTTTCGCCTTGCTCCCATTTACGGACGGTCGAAGCCGTGGTGTGCAGATAGTGAGCGAACACCGGCTGGCTGAAATTCAAGCCTTCGCGCAGCTGCTTGATGTCGGCGGCGCTGAACGCCCGTACCGATGGCGGGCAGAGCGTGTCGAGTTTGCGCAGCGTCACCTTGGTGATCGCTCCCGCTTCATGGAGTGTCGCCAGATCGCCACGTAGCGATTCAATGATCTTGCTCACAATCCACCTCCATCAAAATACCCGTTTGCAGCGCCTTTTCCAGAGCGGTCTCTGAAAGGTTCAGGAAAACCTCGCCTGCGAATTGCAGTGCCAACTTCTCAGCCGCTGTGATGTTCGCCTGATTGCTCTTGGCGAACCCGAACAGGAACACGTATCGGCGACCCATTCGGGCCGATAAAAGTGTTCGATAGCCGCCGCTTTTGCCCTCACCTGGGCGGGCGACCCGCTGCTTGTAGAGCAGGCCGCCCAAGTCTGCATCGATCAGGCCGCTTTCCATTTGCCTGACGGCCTTGCACAAGCAAGCATCGGGCAGTTTTTCACCTGTTTGCCACTTGGTGAAATCCTTGCGCTTCAGGATGCGCCTCATGTCGGTTTTAAAACTATACCCGGAAATGGTATGGTTTTGTAGACGGGTGTTGTGATGACGCTGTATCGGTCGAGATGGGCCGGCGGGGGCCGGCCGGCGGCGGGCCATGATGGGAGCGGGTTTCTGGGCTGGCATGGCAGGCTTCCTGATTCAGGAGGCCTCATTCTGGCGTTGCCCCCGTCTCCTCGCCAGACAGGGAAATCCCAAGGGATGAAAAAATCGCAGCGATGGAGTGCGTTCATGCTGTACTGAGTGCGACACAAAATGTCGTGTCATGCCGATAGCATGGGTTTGTGGATATCACGAATACCAGGAACCGCGCCATGCCCATCCCGCCCAAACCCTTCATGCTGCAATGCCCGGCCTGCGGCTGGAAGAAAGTCTATCGGCCCACCAGCGACGTGCTCTGGTATTCCCGGACTTGCGCGCGCTGCGACACCCCCATCAAGACCCGCCGCCTGACCAGTCTGGAACAGGCCGTGGAGACCGTCCTTCATCCTTTCGGGAACTGACCATGAAGAACCTGTTGGCCGCCATCGGCCTTTACGCCGTGCTGCGCAAGGGCTGGGAATTGTATGCACACTATGAGGCCATGCGCGAGGAGAACGAGGCGCTGCGCAAGCGGGTGTAAGCAGGCTGACCATGCTCGTTACCGTGAAGGCCAACACACGGATCGCCCGGAGCCCTCATCGTGCTCGACTTCAAGGAAACCGCAGACAATTTCGGCCAGGCCCTGGAAACGGCGGCCACCGGCATCCTCGACAAGAATCCGCCCAAGGTCCAGGCGGTGCTGGACACCTCGATCAAGCAGGCCGCCATGGATGGTAATCTGCCCGTTTCAGCCAGCCGTCACATGTCATGTCCTTCGATGCCCTGAAACAACGCCACCGCGAAGTCCGCGACGGCTATCCGGCCGATCTGAACCTGCGCATCCACCGGGCGCTCAGCTGGTGGCGGCGCGCCCTGATGGCGGATGACGATGACGGGCGCTACATCTTTCTGTGGATCGCGTTCAATGCGGCCTATGCGACCCAGATCGACGAGCAGAGCCGCCTGTCCGAATCGGCGACCTTCAAGGCGTTCCTGGAAAAGCTGTGCGGGCTGGATCGGGACAAGCGGATCGACGCCCTGGTCTGGCAGGAATTTTCCGGGCGCATCCGGGTCCTGCTGGACAATCCCTATGTGTTCCAGAGTTTCTGGGATTTCCAGGGCGGTCGCATCGGCGAGGACGCGTGGAAGCAGCGCTTCGAACGCGGCAAGCAGAAGGCGCACCATGCGCTGGGCAGCGGCAATACGCCGATGCTGTTGGGTGTCGTCTTCAACCGGCTCTATACCTTGCGCAACCAGTTGGTCCATGGCGGCGCCACCTGGAACGGGGCGGTCAATCGCAAGCAGTTGCGTGACTGTACCGAACTGCTGGGCGGCCTGGTGCCGTTGCTGATCGAGCTGATGCTGGATCACCCCGGGACGCTCTGGGGCGAGGCCTGCTATCCGGTGATCGAGGACTGAGCCCGGGCGTGACGTCACGGGCCTGCCACTCGAAGGTGTGGGGAGAGATTTTTTGCTG
>CBFGXR010000217.1:0-4134 GCA_965652675.1 uncultured Castellaniella sp. | reverse complement strand
AGACGGGCGATGGCCTCGGCCGGATCCAGCCAGTCCACGGGCCAGGGCGCCAGCCGCCGGAACACATTGGCCATGAACGGGTAATGCGTGCAGGCCAGCACCACGATGTCGGTGCGGGCGGCTTCCATCCAGCGCTCGAACGGCAGCCAGCCGCCGGCGTCGCGGATGCGTTCCGCGAGCATGGCCTGGACGCGGGCGCCGTGCGCGCGCGCGTCGGCGTCGGGTTCCGGCAGGCCGGAGGGCGTGTGGACGGTGGGCAGTTCGATCATGTGCGAAGACGGGACGGGACATAGGACAGTCCCCTACGGACTGTCCTGTGCCAGACGAGCCGGAGCCGCGTACAAGCGGCGACGTGTAGGGGGGGTAGCTATGACTGTAAAACAAAAACCCTGGCACAAGGCCAGGGCTCTGGGTCAGCGGACCAAAAAATCAGGCAAACCGGGGACGCGACGCGCGGGGCTGGTCCTGGCGGTCTTGCCGCTTGAAGGACGGCTTGGAACCGGCCTTGTGGGCGGGGCGGGCGGCACGCGGCGCGTCGCCGTCACGGCTCTGGCGCGGGCCGGCGCCGTGGGGGGCGCGGTCAGCCTTGGGGTGGAAAGGGCGGCCTTCGCCGCGTTCCGGGCGGGCAAAAGCCGGCTTGTCCTGTTCCCAGGGCTTGCGGGCGCGCGCCGGACGCGTGTCACCGTTGGCCTCTTGCTGCCAGGGCTTGGGGGCGTAGGCCGGACGGCCCTCGCCGCGTTCCTGGCGGGCGAAAGGCTTGTCCTGTTCCCAGGGCTTGCGCGGCGCACGCGCCGGGCGGGTGTCGTCACCGGTACGGGCATCCTTGTGCCAGGGCTTGCCGTGGGGCTTGCCGCCTTGAGGGCGGGCGCCCCGGGCGGGCTTGTCCTTGTAGGTGGGCCGCACGGACCGCTGCGGTTCCAGGCCGGGGATGGTTTCCATGGGGATGGCCTGGCCGATGAAGTGCTCGATGCGGCGGACCTTGTGGCGTTCGGCGTGCACGGCCAGGGTGATGGCCTGGCCGTTGCGCCCGGCGCGGCCGGTGCGGCCGATGCGGTGCACGTAGTCTTCGGCCTGCAGGGGCAGGTCGTAGTTCACGGCGTGGCTGATGGTCTGCACGTCGATGCCGCGCGCGGCCACGTCGGTGGCGACCAGGACGCGCACCTGGCCCTTCTGCATCAGCCCCAGGGTGCGGGTGCGCTGGCGCTGGTTCATGTCGCCGTGCAAGGCGGCGGCGGCGAAGCCTTCGTCGGACAGGTGGTCGGCCAGGTCGTCGGCGCCGCGCTTGGTGGCGGTGAAGACGATGGCCTGGTCCAGGCTGGTGTCGCGCAGCAGGTGGTCCAGCAGGCGCAGCTTGTGGGCCTTGTCATCCGCATACAGCAGATGCTGGGTGATGTTCGTGTGCTTTTGCTGGGGCGTGGTGATCTCGACGCGCTTGGGGTCGTGCATCAGGTTGGCCGCCAGCTTGGCGACCGTGCCGTCCAGCGTGGCGGAAAACAGCAGCGTCTGGCGTTCGTCCGGCGTGCTGCGGACGATGGTCTCGATGTCCTCGATGAAGCCCATGTCCAGCATGCGGTCGGCTTCGTCCAGCACCAGGGTCTGGACGGTGGACAGGTTCACGCGGCGCGCCTGCAGGTGATCGATCAGGCGGCCCGGGGTGGCGACCAGCACGTCCACGCGGCGTGACAGGGACTTGATCTGGGCGCCGTAGGGCATGCCGCCGACCACGGTGGCGACCCGCAGGCCGTCGATCTGCTTGCCGTAGGAACGGGCGGCGTCGGCGACCTGCATGGGGAGTTCGCGCGTGGGCGCCAGGACCAGGATCTGGACGCCGCGTCCGCCCGCGCCGGCGCGGTGGCTCAGGCGCTGCAGGGCGGGCAGCATGAAGGCGGCGGTCTTGCCGCTGCCGGTTTGCGAGGACACCATCAGGTCATGGCCGGCCAGCGCCTGCGGGATGGCGGCGGACTGGACGGAGGTGGGGGTGTCGATGCCGAGGTCGCGCAGGGCGGCCACGAGCTGGGGGCCGAGCCCCAGGGAGTCGAAGGACATAGGTTTCCTTGCGCCCGAGAAAGCGGGCGGCGTGCTGCGGGGATCGGATGGATGTCCCCGCCGGGTTGTTGTCGCGGATGTCTGCCGGACAAGATCAGTCGCATGTGCCGACCGAATCAACCCAAACGGCACGCCAAGCGTGAAACCGAGGTCAGAAGGTCAGAAAACAGGCAATCCGTTAGTTTGACATAGGGATTTCCCGAGGTCAATGTTCTTGTGGGTTGATCTCCTCGTTTTCCCGCGCCGTGTTGGATCGGCGCCGAATCGGGCGGAATTTCGGCGATTCCTCCTGTTGCATTCTGTTAGGCTACGTCCTGCGCCTTTTCATTTCAGGTTTCAAGGATTAAATCCGCATCATGATGCTCGACCATTTCTTCGTCGGCGGCGAGGAACTCGGCCCCCTGGTCCAGGGCACCTGGCAGCCGGGACTGGTCCTGCTGTCCTTCGCGGTGCCGATCTTCCTGTCCCTGATGGCGCTGCAGACTTCGCACATCGCCCGCAGCACCCGCAGCCATTTCTACCGCCACATCGCCATCGGCACCGGCGCCATCGCCCTGGGCGGCGGGATCTGGACCATGCATTTCATCGGCATGATGGCGTTCCACCTGCCCGCGCCCATGTATTACCGCACGGACATCACCCTGGCTTCCCTGCTGCCGGGCCTGGTGGCCTCGTGGACGACCCTGTGGATGCTGGCGCGGCGCGAACCGGTCGGCTGGCCGCTGGTGGTCGGCGGCGTGGTGGTCGGCGCGGGCATCGGCACGATGCACTACACCGGCATGGCGGCCATGGTCAGCACGCTGGAGATGCGCTACGACCCGTTCCTGTTCGGGCTGTCCATCGTCGTGGCGGTGGCCCTGGCGATGCTGGCGCTGTGGATCCGTTTCGGCCTGCGCCGCACGCCGCTGTCGCGGCGGGCGCGGTTCATGCTCAGCGGCGTGATCATGGGCGTGGCGATCGCCGGGATGCACTACACCGGCATGGCCGCCGTGCGCTTCTACGGCGACCTGAGCGTCGCCGACGCCGACCAAGGCATCCGGCTGGGCACCACCTGGGCATCCCTGGGGCTGGCGTCCATCAGCCTGACGGTGGCGGTGCTGGTCACGTCGCTGAACGGCCTCATCCGCACCCGCGAACTGTACCGCGAGGTCGGCGAGAGCCAGTCGCGCCTGCAGGCCATCCTGGATACGGCCGTGGACGCCATCATCACCATCGACGGCGATGGCACCGTGCGGGAATTCAGCCATTCGGCCGAACGCCTGTTCGGCTACCAGGCCCAGGAGGTCATCGGCCGCAACATCAAGATGCTGATGCCCGAGCCCTATCATTCCGAGCACGACGGCTATCTGCGGCGCTATCACGCGACCGGGGTGCCGCACATCATCGGCATGGGCCGCGAGGTCATCGGGCGGCGCAAGGATGGCAGCCTGGTGCCGGTGCGCCTGGCGGTCGGCCGCGTGTCCCTGCCCAACCAGGAACTGCTGTTCGTCGGGATGCTGACCGACATCAGCGACAAGCAGGCGCTGGAGGCTTCCCTGCGCGAGACGGCGGAACGCGCCGAGCAGGCCGCCGCCGCCAAGGGGCATTTCCTGGCCAACATGAGCCACGAGATCCGCACGCCGATGAATTCCATCATCGGCTTCACCGACCTGCTGCTGCAGACGGACCTGGCGCCCGCCCAGCGCAGCCACCTGAACACGATCCGCCAGTCGTCCCGCAGCCTCCTGCGGCTGCTCAACGACATCCTGGACACGTCCAAGATGGACAGCGGCCGGCTGGAACTGGAAACCCGCGACTTCTCGCTCAAGAGCCTGGCGATGCAGATCGAATCCTCGCTGCGCCTGGGCGCGCAGGCCCGGGGCCTGCATCTGACGACGCATTATCCGGCCGACATGCCGGAATACTTCAAGGGCGACACCCTGCGCCTGCTGCAGGTCCTGACCAATCTGGTGGGCAACGCCATCAAGTTCACCGAGACCGGCGGGGTGGACGTGCTGTTCTCCCTGGAAGGCGGGGTGGTGCACGTGCAGGTGCGCGATACGGGCATCGGCATGAGTCCCGCGCAGGCACGGGCCATTTTCGATCCCT
>CBFGXR010000216.1:0-4148 GCA_965652675.1 uncultured Castellaniella sp. | reverse complement strand
ATCGGCACGTCGAGCTCGTAGGCCACGCCGCCGACGTCGATCAGCACCTGGGGCGGCTGCTTGCCGGCGAGCTTCCCCGAGAGTCGTCCGATCAGACCAGCCGCCCTTTCTTCATGCGCAGACCTGAATGGATGCCAAGACGGTTTCCGTGGGCGTGGCAGATGGCGCAGGCCAGGGCGTCGGCGGCGTCGGGGGCGGGCTCGCCGTCCAGCGACAGCAGATGGCGCACCATGACCTGGATCTGTTCCTTGCCGGCGCGGCCGGTGCCGACCACGGCTTTCTTGATCTGCAGCGCGGTGTATTCCTGGACGTCCAGGCCGCAGTCGGCCAGGGCGCACAGGGCGGCGCCGCGCGCCTGGCCCAGCAGCAGGGTCGAGGCCGGGTTGGCGTTCAGGAAGACCTTTTCCAGCGCCGCCTGATCGGGCCGGACGTCGCGGGCGACCTCGCGCAGATTGTCCAGGATGACCTTGAGGCGTCCGTGCAGGGGCAGGGCGGGCGGCACGACGATGGTGCCGCTGGCCACGTAGCGCAGCCGCGAGCCCTGGGCTTCGATCACGCCGAAGCCCGTGCGCCGCAAGCCCGGATCGACCCCCAGGATGATCATCGAGGGCCGGACATCAATGGCGGAAGTGGCGGGCGCCGGTGAAGACCATGGCGATGCCGCGTTCGTCGGCGGCCGCGATGACCTCGTCGTCGCGGATGCTGCCGCCCGGCTGGATGACGCAGGCCGCGCCCGCGTCGGCCACCACGTCCAGGCCGTCGCGGAACGGGAAGAAGGCGTCGGACGCGACCGCCGAGCCCGCCAGCGTCAGGCCGGCTTTTTCGGCCTTGATCGAGGCGATGCGGGCCGAATCGATGCGGCTCATCTGGCCGGCGCCGACGCCCAGGGTCATGCCCTGGCCGCAGAACACGATGGCGTTGGACTTGACGTACTGGGCGACGTTCCAGGCGAACAGCAGGTCGCGCATCTGGTCAGCGGTGGGCGCCAGGCGGGTGACGACGCGCACGTCGGATTCGGCGGCCTGCAGCGTGTCCGGGTCCTGGGCCAGCCAGCCGCCGCCGACGCGCTTGACGTCGTAGGGGTTGTGGGCCGTGCCCAGGGGGACTTCCAGCACGCGCACGTTCTTCTTCGCGGCCAGCAGGGCCAGGGCGGCGCCGGTGTAGGCCGGGGCGATCAGGACTTCCAGGAACTGTTCGGAGACGGCCTGCGCGGCGGCCTCGTCGACCGGGGTGTTGAAGGCGATGATGCCGCCGAAGGCCGAGGTCGGGTCGGTCTTGAAGGCCTGGCGGTAGGCGGCCAGCGCGTCGGCGCCCAGGGCCACGCCGCAGGGGTTGGCGTGCTTGACGATGACGCAGGCGCCGGTCTGGAAGCTGCGCACGCATTCCCAGGCGGCGTCCGCGTCGGCGATGTTGTTGTAGGACAGTTCCTTGCCCTGGATCTGGCGATAGCCGGCCAGCAGGCCCGCGCCGACCTGGGCGTCGCGGTAGAAGGCGGCGCCCTGGTGCGGGTTTTCGCCGTAGCGCAGGGCCTGTTCGCGGCGCATCTGCACGGTCAGCACGCGCGGCCAGGTCTCGCGTTCGGGGACTTCGGCGGGTTCGGGTTCGCGCGCCGCCAGGCTGCTGAGATAGGCGGCGATGGCGCCGTCGTAGGCGGCGGTGTGGGCGTAGACCTTGGCGGCCAGCTCCAGGCGCAGGCCGTAGGACGGCTGGCGGGCCGGGCCGTCCATGTCCGCCAGCACGCGCGGGTAGTCGGCCGGATCGATCACCACGGTGACGCCGCCGCCGGCCGGGGAACCGTGGTTCTTGGCCGCCGAGCGCAGCATGGCCGGGCCGCCGATGTCGATGTTTTCGATGGCGTCGGCCAGGACGCAGTCCGGCCTGGCGACGGTCCGCTGGAAGGGATACAGGTTGACCACCAGCAGGTCGATGGGGGGGATGTCCTGGTCCTTCAGCGTTTGCAGGTGCGCGGGATCGTCGCGGCGCGCCAGCAGGCCGCCGTGGATGCGCGGATGCAGGGTCTTGACCCGGCCATCCAGGATTTCCGGCGAGCCGGTGTGGGCGGCGACCTCGGTGACGTTCAGGCCGGCCTCGGCCAGCAGGCGGGCGGTGCCGCCGGTCGAGAGGAGGGAGACCCCGCGCTGGGCGAGGGCCTGGGCGAATTCGACGATGCCCGATTTATCGGACACGGAGATCAGGGCGGTCTGGATGGTCATGGCGGAACAGGGAAGAAAAGGAAAAACGGGAGGACGGGCGCGGGCGGCGCTTCAGGCCTGGATCTGGTGCGTCTGCAGCTTCTTGCGCAGGGTGCCGCGCGTGATGCCGAGCATGTCGGCCGCGCGCGTCTGGTTGCCCCCGGTGCGTTCCAGCGCGACTTCCAGGACGGTGCGCTCGACGCACAGGCCGACCATGGACAGCATGTCGTGCGGCGTCGAGTCGCCCAGGTCTTCGAAATAGCGTTCGAGCTGTTCGCGGACGGCGTGTTCCAGGGGGGTGGTGGTGCTCATGTCGGATCGGTCGGAGAATCAGTGGAGGGAGGGCGCGGGTTCCAGGATGGCGTCGGCCGGCTGGTCGTCGAACCACCGCCGCAGGGCGTCGGACTGCTGCGCCGTGCTTTCCAGCGTCATGATGCGCGGCAGCAGCGTGTCCGCGCCCGGCAGATCGGCCAGATACCAGCCGATGTGCTTGCGGGCGCTGCGCACGCCGGTGTGTTCGCCGTAGAAGGCGTAGTGGTCGTCCAGGTGGCCCAGCAGATGTTCGCGCAGTTCGCCGTAGGTGGGCGGCGGCAGATGGGTGCCGTGCGCCAGGTAATGGGCGATCTCGCGGAAGATCCAGGGCCGCCCCTGGGCGGCGCGGCCGACCATGATGGCGTCGGCTCCAGTGTAATCCAGGACGTGGCGGGCCTTTTCCGGCGAGTCGATGTCGCCGTTGGCGATCAGCGGGATGCGGATTTCCCGGCGGACTTCGCGCAGGGTGTCGTATTCGGCCTGCCCGGTGTACAGGTCGCAGCGGGTGCGCCCGTGCAGCGTCAGGGCGGCGATGCCGCAGTCTTCCGCCAGGCGGGCGATGCGCACGGCGTTGCGGCTGTCGCGGTCCCAGCCGGTGCGGGTCTTCAGGGTGACGGGCACGCCCAGCGGGGCGCAGGCGGACACTACGCGGTCCAGGATGCGGGCGACCAGGGCCTCGTCGCGCAGCAGCGCCGATCCGGAGGCGATGTTGCAGACCTTTTTGACGGGGCAGCCCATGTTGATGTCGATGATGCGCGCGCCTTTGCGGACGTTGAACACGGCCGCCTCGGCCAGCATGTCGGGATCGGCCCCGGCGATCTGCACCGCCACGGGATCGGGCTCGCCGTCATGGTTCAGGCGGCGCGCGGTCTTGACGCTGTCCCACAGGCGCGGGTTACTGGCCGCCATTTCCGACACCGCGTAGGCCGCCCCCAGCGCCTTGCACAGGCGCCGGTAGGGGCGGTCGGTGACCCCCGCCATGGGGGCCACGCAGACGGGGTGGGGCAGGGTCCAGGATCCGATGCGCATGGCGGGCATTGTAGGCGGTCGTCCGGTCGGGGGCGCGCGCGGCGGCCTACAGCCGCTGGCCCTGCAGCAGATGGCAGGCCAGCGGCTTGCGCAGCGCCGGCAGCAGGTCCAGGGCGGCCAGCCCCAGGCCGCAGGCGTGGCGCGCCAGCGGGTTGGCCGTGGCGAACAGGCGCGGCAGGGCGTCGGTGACGCCCAGGGTCAGCGCGCGGTCCGCGCGCCGCCGCCGGGCATGGTGTTCCAGCAGGGGCTGGACCGGGGCGTCCGGCGCCGCCAGCCAGGGCCGCAGCGCCTGGACCAGTTGGGCCGCGTCGCGCAGGCCCAGGTTCAGGCCCTGGCCCGCGACCGGGTGCAGGGTCTGGGCGGCGTTGCCCACGGCGACCAGGCCCTGGCCCTGCAGGCTGGGACCGGCGTGCAGCGACAGGGGGAATGCGTGGGCTTCGCCCATCCGCCGCAGGCGGCCGAGGCGCTGGCCGAAGGCCGCCTGCAGCGCCGCGTCGAATGCGGCGTCCGGCAGGTCGCACAGGGCCTGGGCGCGCGCCGGCGGCACGCACCAGACCAGGCTGTAGAGGCCGTCGCCGAGCGCCGGGCTCGGCGCCCCGTCGGCGGTGTCGGGCG
>CBFGXR010000215.1:0-4152 GCA_965652675.1 uncultured Castellaniella sp. | reverse complement strand
ATGGCCGACGAGCAGGCCCGCGAGGCCGAGAGCCTGTCCGCCCAGGGCACCCAGAAAGCGGCCGACGGGAAGCGCCAGCGGACTGAGCGTCCAGGCCCGATCGTTCAGCGTGGCCCGGCCGCGGCGCAATTGCAGGATCAGGCGCCCCAGCCCCAGGGTTCTTCCGCGCGTATCGGACATGCTGCCTCCCGTGTGAAGAAAGGGCCGCTGCCGGCCATGAACACCCCGGGCGCTCCCTCACCCAGATCGGCTCATATTGGGTTTCAAAGCTTACGCGGGACTTACATTTCCCCCGTTGTCACATTGTCCAGGGAAAACCCCCAGGCTTCCCCACGTCGCCGCTTGCAAGCGGCTCCGATTTTGACGGACCAGGGGCAGTCCTCTGCGGACTGCCCTTGGCCGTCAAAATCCCAGGCTCGCCAGCAGGTCGTCGACCTGGTCCTGATTGGTGACCACATCGTTCTTGCCCGCGGCGTTGACCACCGGGCCGTTGAGCAGCGACTTGGTTTCCTCGCGCTTTTCCTGGGGGACGTTGTCGATCAGCACCTGGACCAGTTCGGTCTCGATGGCGCCGATCACGCCCAGCATCTTCATGATCACCTGGCCGGTCAGGTCCTGGAAGTCCTGGGCCATGATGATTTCCATCAGGTTGTTCTGCGAGGCCTGGGTCTTTTCGGGAATGTCCTTCAAGAAGGACCGGGTCTCGTCGACCAGCACGCGCGCCTGGTCCAGTTCCACCGGGTGATCGAACCAATCCTGCCAGCGGGCGTCCAGGGCCTTGGCGTCGCGCTGCATCGACTCCTGCCAGGGCTGGATCTGTTCGGCCGCGTTGAGCACCCGGTTGGCGGCCTGTTCGGTCATCTGGGCCACGTAGTGCAGGCGGTCGCGCGCGTCGGGAATGGCGTGGGCGGCGTCCTTGATGGCCTGGTCCAGGCCCAGTTCGCGCATGCTCACGCGCAGGGTGCGGGTAAGCTGCGCGATGCGCTGGATCAGGTCCATGGAAGGTTCCACGAAATCCTGCTGACCGGAAGATTGATCCGTTGTCATGATGCGCCTCCGATCAGAGTTTTTCGAAGATCTTGTTCAGCTTTTCTTCCAGGGTGGCTGCCGTGAAGGGCTTGACCACATAGCCGTTGGCGCCGGCCTGGGCCGCCGCGATGATGTTTTCCTTCTTGGCTTCGGCCGTGACCATGAGCACGGGCAGGCTGGCCAGGTTGGGATCGGCGCGGATGTTCTGCAACATGGTCAGCCCGTCCATGTTGGGCATGTTCCAGTCCGACACCACGAACTCGAAACCGCCGTTGCGCAATTTTTTCCAGCGCCTGTGCGCCGTCCTCGGCTTCGTCGACGTTCTCGAATCCCAGGTCCTTGAGCAGGTTCTTGACGATCCGGCGCATGGTGGGGAAGTCGTCGACGACCAGGATTTTCATCGTTTTCTGTACCACGGATCACTCTCCAATCAATAAAAAAAGCAGGGTATTCGGGTACCCGATGCCACTGTTCAAATCCGTCAAACCCGGTTTCCGAAGGCGCCGGCGCTTTTCAGGATACGTTCGCTGAGATCGTCCAGGGGAACGGCCTCTTCGGCGGCGCCGATCAGCAGCGCCTCGCGCGGCATGCCGAAGACGACGCAGCTGGCCTCGTCCTGGGCGAAGGTGCGCGCGCCCGCCTGGCGCATCGCCAGCAGTCCCTGGGCGCCGTCCTTGCCCATGCCGGTCAGGATGACGCCGATGGCGTTCTTGCCGGCCACCTGGGCGGCCGAATGGAACAGCACGTCCACGGAAGGCCGGTGGCGGTTCACGGGGTCGCTGTATTCCAGCTTGACCACGTAGTTGGCCCCCGAGCGGGCGAGCTTCATGTGGGCCACGCCGCCCGGCGCCAGGTAGACGTGGCCGGGCAGCACCCGCTGGCCGTCCTCGGCTTCGTGGACCTGCACCGCGCACAGGCCGTCCAGGCGCTGCACGAAGGATTTGGTGAAACCGGCCGGCATGTGCTGCGTGATCATGATCGCCGGGCTGTTGGCCGGCAGGGGCACGAGCACATGGCGGATGGCCTCGGTCCCGCCCGTTGACGAACCGATCATGATGAGCTTTTCGGTGGTGGAGAACGTGCCCGACAGGCGCGGCCGGGCGGGCTCGCCTCCCGGATGCGCCGGACGCGGACGCAGGCGGGCGTGGGACGCGGCGCGGATCTTGTCGGCGATCATGTCGCCGTAGTCGATCAGGCCGTCGCGCAGGCCGAGCTTGGGCTTGGTGACGAAATCGACCGCGCCCAGCTCCAGCGCCCGGATGGTGACCTCGGAATTGCGTTCGGTCAGCGAGGACACCATCACCACCGGCATGGGCCGCAGGCGCATCAGCCGTTCCAGGAAGTCCAGGCCGTCCATGCGCGGCATCTCGACGTCCAGGGTCAGCACGTCGGGGTTGTGCTGCTTGATGAGTTCGCGCGCGATGAGCGGGTCGGGCGCGGTGGCCACGACTTCCAGGTCGGGGTGGGCGTTGATGATTTCCGTCATCAGACTGCGCACCAGGGCGGAATCGTCGACGCACAGCACGCGGATTTTCTTGTTGACGGCCATTTTCAGCGAAACCCTCCGGATCAGGCGACGGAATAGACCGTCTGCCCCTGAAGGCGCAGGGATTTGGTCAGATAGGTGAAGTTTTCCGAATGGCCCGCGAACATCAGGCCGCCCGGCTTGAGCAAGGGTACGAAGCGCTCCAGGATCCGGGTCTGGGTCGGCTTGTCGAAATAGATCATGGTGTTGCGACAGAAGATCGCGTCGAACTTCTGGTTCATCGGCCAGCTGGGCGCCACCAGGTTCAGTTCCTCGAAGGTCACCAGGTTGCGGATCGCGGGCTTGATCATGGCCATGCCGGCCTGGCGTCCCGCTCCGCGCAGGAAATAGCGCCGCAGGAATTCAGGAGGCACGGGCTTGACGCGATCCAGGGTGTAGACCCCCTTGCGCGCCTGAGCCAGCGCCTGGGTGTCGATGTCCGTCGCCAGCACCGAGATGCCGGCCTCGGACTGCCCACAGGCGTCGTGCAGCGTCATGGCCAGGGTGTAGGGCTCCTCGCCGGTGGACGAGGCGCAGCACCAGACGGAGATCGGCTTGCGGCGGGCGCGCACGAAGTCCGCCAGGATGCGGAAATGATGCTGCTCCCGGAAGAAGGCCGTGTGATTGATCGTGAAGGCGCTGATAAAGCGGTCCCACTCGTCGGCCTGGGGGTTCTGTTCCAGATAGTCCAGATAGCCGCGCACCGTGGTCGAGCCGGCATGGTGGGCCCGCAGGCCCAGGGTGCGGGCGGCCATGTCCTTTTTATGGTCGCCCAGGATGATCCCGGCCCGCCGGTGCAGCACCTGCACCGCCCGCGTCAGGTCCGCCGAGTCGGCCTTGGGCAGGGCCGGCTGCGAGAAATAGGAAGCGGAAGGCGCATCGTGGATCATGACGGGGTCTTGGCGGGAAGTCCGGAATCAGGCCTGTCCCAGCGCCAGAGCCGGTTGCCCGGCGCGCGGAGTATAGCCCAGCTGCCCGCCCTGGACGTCGATCACCTGCCCGCCTTCGTGCAGACGGAAGGCGGCGACGGCCGTGCCAAGATGTTCAGCCTGGTCCTGCAGGGAGCCGGCGGCGCTGGCCGCCTCCTGGACCAGGGCGGCATTCTGCTGCACGACGTGATCCATGTCGTTGACGGCCGAATTGATCTGGCTGATGCCGTCGGCCTGCTCGCGGGAGGCCGAGGAGATTTCGTTCATGATGGCCGTGACGCCCTGCACCGACTGGACGATCTCGTCCATGATCCGTCCGGCGTCCTGGACCCGCTCGGACCCTTCGCGCACCCGCACCACGGAATCGTCGATCAGGCCCTTGATTTCCTTGGCGGCCTGGGAACTGCGCTGGGCCAGCGATCGGACCTCGCCGGCCACGACCGCGAAGCCCTTGCCCTGCTCGCCCGCGCGGGCGGCCTCGACGGCGGCGTTCAGGGCCAGGATGTTGGTCTGGAAGGCGATGCCGTCGATCACGCTGACGATCTCGGCGATCTTGCCCGAACTCTGGGTGATGCCGGCCATGGTCTCGGCCACGCTGGTGACCGCGGCCCCGCCCCGCTGGGCCACGCCCGCCGCCGTCTTGGCGAGCTGGTCGGCCTGGGAGGCGTT
>CBFGXR010000214.1:0-4152 GCA_965652675.1 uncultured Castellaniella sp. | reverse complement strand
CGGACCGGTGGCGCGGCGACCGCCTCTCAGCGGATCGTGAACCCTTCGATTTCCAGCAGGCGGACCTTGCGGCCGAGGCCGCCGCCGTAGCCGTTCAGCGTGCCGTTGCGCGCCAGGATGCGGTGACAGGGAATGATGATGCTGATGGGATTGCTGCCCACGGCCGTGCCGACCGCGCGGCCGTGGCCTGCGCCCAGGCCGGCGCGTTCGGCCAGTTCGCCGTAGGACAGGGTTTCGCCGCAGGGGACTTCCAGCAGGGCCCGCCAGACCTTTTGCTGGAACGCCGTGCCCCGGGGCGCCAGCGGCATTTCGAAGACCTTGCGCTCGCCGCGCCAGTATTCGTCCAGTTCGCGCCGGGTCTGCTCCAGCACCGCCAGGGCGCCGGCCGGGGTGTCTTCCCGCAAGGGATGCAGCGTCGCCGTTTCCGCCCGCAGTTCATCCCATGACGGCACGGACGCCCCGGTGGCGTCCATGAACAGCGTCCCGCTCTCGCCCGCCGTCCGTTCCCGCACGGCCTTGAACGTGCGGATCGCCCGGCCGCCCAGAAAGCCCGCCGTGGGATCGGACACCACCGCCGCGACGGCTTCCACCCCCGGGATCCGGGGCAGGTCCCGCTGGTCCGTGAAATACAGGCCCAGCAGGCTGGCCTCGTCCGATTCCAGCAGAATCGGACCCAGGGGGGACGGGATCAGGGCATGAAACGGCATGCCCGTCAGGCGGCGACCTTCGTGTCGGCCAGGCGCTGCCAGGTATCGACCACCGTGTCCGGGTTCAGGGACATGGACAGGATGCCCT
The DNA here is from genome assembly GCA_965652675.1 of uncultured Castellaniella sp. GTDB lineage: Bacteria > Pseudomonadota > Gammaproteobacteria > Burkholderiales > Burkholderiaceae_B > Castellaniella. Next base: position 3,357 of record CBFGXR010000214.1, on the reverse strand, counting down.
CGTCACGCAGCCACTGGGCCAGGTCGGGATGGTCGCTGGGGCCCTGGCCGCAGATGCCGACGTACTTGCCGGCCTTGAGGCAGGCCTGGATCGCGCGGCGCAGCATGAACTGCACGGCGGGATCGCGTTCGTCGAAGTCGGCGGCCAGGAGTTCCATGCCCGAATCCCGGTCCAGCCCGAGGGTGAGCTGGGTCATGTCGTTCGAACCGATCGAGAAGCCGTCGAAATACTGCAGGAATTCCTCGGCCAGGATGGCGTTGGTCGGGACTTCGCACATCATGATCAGGCGCAGGCCGTTCTCGCCGCGCTTCAGGCCGTGCGCGGCCAGCAGATCGACCACGCGCGCGGCCTGGCTGAGCGTGCGCACGAAGGGCACCATGATTTCCACGTTGGTCAGGCCCATCTCGTCGCGGACCTTTTTCAGGGCCTCGCATTCCATGCGGAAGCACTCGGCGAAGTCCTCGGAGATGTAGCGCGACGCGCCCCGGAAGCCCAGCATGGGGTTTTCTTCTTCGGGTTCGTAGCGCGAACCGCCCACCAGCTTGCGGTATTCGTTGGACTTGAAGTCCGACAGGCGCACGATCACGGGCTTGGGATAGAAAGCCGCGCCGATGGTGGCGATGCCTTCGGCCAGTTTTTCCACGAAAAAGGCGCGCGGGCTGGCGTAGCCCCGGGCGGCGGATTCCACGGCCTTTTTCAGGTCGCCGTCGACGTTGGGGTAGTCCAGGATCGCCTTGGGGTGAACGTTGATGTTGTTGTTGATGATGAATTCCAGACGCGCCAGGCCGACGCCGCCGTTCGGAATCTGCGAGAAATCGAAGGCCAGCTGCGGGTTGCCGACGTTCATCATGACCTTCAAGCCGATGTCGGGCATCTGGCCCCAGCGGACTTCCTCGATCTCGGTTTCGATCAGGCCGTCGTAGATGCGGCCTTCGTCGCCCTCGGCGCAGGACACGGTGACTTCCCGGCCGTTGGCCAGCACATCGGTGGCGTCGGCGCAGCCCACCACGGCCGGGATGCCCAGTTCGCGCGCGATGATGGCGGCGTGGCAGGTGCGCCCGCCCCGGTTGGTGACGATGGCCGAGGCCATCTTCATGACGGGTTCCCAGTTGGGGTCGGTCATGTCGGTGACCAGGATGTCGCCGGGACGCACCTTGTCCATTTCGGAGGCGTCGGCCACGACGCGCACCGTGCCCGAGCCGATCTTCTGGCCGATGGCGCGGCCGGTGATCAGGACCTCGCCGGTGGCCTTCAGGCGATAGCGTTCCTGGACGTCGTGGTGGCCCTGCTGCGACTTCACGGTTTCGGGCCGGGCCTGCAGGATGTAGAGCTTGCCGTCCACGCCGTCGCGGCCCCATTCGATGTCCATCGGGCGCTGGTAGTGCTTTTCGATGATGGTCGCGTAGCGGGCCAGTTCGATGATTTCTTCGTCGGTCAGGGAATAGCGGTTGCGTTCGGACGCGGGGACTTCGACCGTGCGCACGGCGTGGCCGGAGACGCGCTGTTCGTCGAATTCCATCTTGATCAGCTTGGAACCGATGCGCCGGCTGATGACCGGATAGTGGCCGGCGGCCAGCGTGGGCTTGAAGACGTAGAATTCGTCCGGGTTGACGGCGCCCTGGACGACGGTCTCGCCCAGGCCGTAGGACGAGGTGATGAACACCACGTCCTTGAAGCCGGACTCGGTGTCCAGCGTGAACATCACGCCCGCGCTGCCCTTGTCCGAGCGCACCATGCGCTGGATGCCGGCCGACAGGGCGACCTCGGCGTGGGCGTAGCCCTTGTGCACGCGATAGGAGATCGCGCGGTCGTTGTACAGCGAAGCGAACACGTGGCGGATCTTTTCCAGCACGTCGTCAATGCCGACCACGTTCAGATAGGTTTCCTGCTGGCCGGCGAAGGAAGCGTCGGGCAGGTCCTCGGCGGTGGCCGACGAGCGCACGGCGAAGGAGCCCTTGCCGTCGGCGTCCAGCGCGGCGAAGGCGGTGCGGATGGCCTGTTCGAAATCGGCCGGGAACGGGGTGTCGATCACCCACTGGCGGATCTCGGCGCCGGCGGCGGCCAGTTCACGCACGTCGTCGGCGTTCAGCGCGTCCAGGCGCGCCTTGATGCGGGCATCCAGGCCCGTGGACTTCAGGAAATCGCGGAAAGCGTCGGCCGTGGTCGCGAAGCCGCCCGGCACGCGAACCCCCGCGCCGGCCAGCTGGCTGATCATTTCACCGAGAGAAGCGTTCTTGCCTCCTACCGAGTCCACATCCGTCATGCGGAGCTGCTCGAACGATACGACATACGACATGGTGTCACCTTTGAGATAGAAAAAGCGTGTTTGCCCGGCGTACGCGGCGCGGAGGACAATATCCCCCGCGTGCGCGGCATGATCGCGTGCGCCCGGCAAACCAGCCTTGTCGGCGGTGGCGGTGACTGGTAACCTTCGCGGATTGTACCGTTTCTGACGCTTGGTGGTTCAACAATCCATGACCGACTCCCCTATCGAACGCCCGGTGTTCATCGTCTCGGACAGCACCGGGATCACCGCTGAAACTTTCAGTCACGCGGTGCTCTCGCAATTCGAGGAAATCGCCTTCCAGTCCGTGCGCCTGCCCTTCATCGATTCGGTGGAAAAGGCCGACGCCGCCGCGCGGCGCATCGCCGCGCAGGCCGACAAGGGCGGCCCGCCGCCGCTGGTCTTCAGCACCCTGGTGGACCCGGAGATCGCCGACCGCATCCGCGCCGCGCCCTGCGTCTTCCTGGACCTGTTCGGTTCCTTCGTCCATCACCTGGAAGGCGTCCTGGGCGTGAACGCCAGCCGCTCGGTGGGCCGGTCGCACACCAACGGCCTGAGCAAGCAGTACAACAACCGCATCGAAGCCATCAATTTCAGCCTGGCCCACGACGACGGCCAGTACGTCCAGGGGCTGGAGCAGGCCGACGTCATCCTGGTGGGCGTCTCGCGCTGCGGCAAGACCCCCACCAGCCTGTACCTGGCGATGCAGTACGCGGTCAAGGCCGCCAACTATCCGCTGATCCCGGAAGACTTCGACCGGGGCGCCCTGCCCGCCACCCTGCTGCCCTACCGGCGCAAGCTGTTCGGCCTGTCGATCCAGCCCGAGCGGCTGGCCGAGGTCCGCAACGAACGGCGCCCCAACAGCACCTACGCCTCGCTGAAGCAATGCCTCCAGGAAGTCGCCGACGCCGAACGCCTGATGCGCATGGAAAACATCCCCTGGCTGTCCACCACCACCCGTTCGATCGAGGAAATCTCGACCAAGATATTGGACGAAGTCGGTCTGGACCGGATGAGCTATTAGTTTTTTTTCGCGCCGTGCCGTGCGGGCACGCACGGCGGCCACCAGCTGC
>CBFGXR010000213.1:0-4163 GCA_965652675.1 uncultured Castellaniella sp. | reverse complement strand
GTGCACCACGTACCAGCGGAAGTATTCCTGCAGATCCAGGCGTTCGACGAAGAACACGCCGAACAGCCAGACGAAGGTCAGGGCGCTGACGCCGATCGCCAGCCCCCAGTGGATCTCGTTCCAGTCGCGGCGCGCCGGGAAGGTGCGCAGCACCACCCAGGCCAGGATGGCGAAGCCGACGAAAATGACGATGTCGGCGGCGCGGCCGGCCTCCAGGTATTCGAGGCCCTCCTGCAGCCAGGGCTGCCCCAGCCACCAGCCGGCGATGCCGCGTGCCGCCAGCGACTGGGTGGCGACGTTCCACAGGGTGACGGCCAGCAGGGCCCAGAACAGGAAGCGGATCAGTCCGGGCGCGGCCAGTTCGCGGCGCGACAGCAGGGGACCGACGAACAGGATGGTGCCGATGAATCCCGACAGGATCCAGAGGATGCCGAGGTTGGTGTGCTCGGCGCGCAGGATGTTGAAGTTGAGGATGCCCGAGAGCAGGCGCGGGTCCACGTGCTGCACGGCGATCAGCAGGCCGAACAGGACCTGGAATCCGAACAGCACCAGCATCAGCAGGAAGAAGCGCAGGCTCAGGCGCTGCGTGCGGTAGTCGATCTTGATCATGATGGCTTCCTTTTCACAGGCTGCTCAGGTAGGCCACGATGGCCTTCATGTCGGCCTCGTCGATCAGCGCGTCGTAGGACGGCATGACATGCGGCGGATAGCCCGCCACGATCTGGGCGTCGGGCTGGCGGATCGAGCGGACCAGGTAGGCCTCGTCCGCCGTGACGGTCGTGCCGTCGGCCAGCTGGACCTCGTGACCGGACACGCCGCCCCAGCCTGGGCCCACCGTGCGCTTACGGTCGGTGGCGTGGCAGGCCACACAGCCCAGGTCGGAGACCAGTTGCCGGCCGCGCGCCACGGGATCCTGGACCTGGGCGGCGGCCGTGGCCGCCGGGACGGTTGCGGCGGAGGCCTGACTTGCCGCGGCGCCGCTTCCGGCCGCCGGCGCCTGTCCGGCCAGACCGGCGGGAATCCGCCTGTCCTCGCGCGGCTTGGGCGGCCAGCCTTCGGTGTGCAGGGTCGAGGTGTATTTCAGGAAGGCGATCAGCGCCGTGACCTCCCGGGCGCTGAGCGGCAGGTTGGGCATCAAGGTATGCTGCCCGCCGCGCCGGTCCAGGCGCTCGGCCGCGCCGGGATAGTGCCGCAGATAGACCTGCAGGTCGGCGGTGCCGGCGTCTTGCTGCGCCGCCGGGTTCTGCAACTGGACCCGCACGGCGGCGGCTGTCGGCCAGCCGCCCGCCGAAGGCAGGAAGGCGGCCAGCCAGGCGGGCCCGGCGTCGGCATGGATGCGCGTCAGGTCGGGCCCGAAATAGGCGCCGTTGCCGACGATGGTGTGGCAGCCCATGCAGTTGTAGGCCTGGAAGACGCGCTTGCCTTCCACCGCGCCGGCGCCGCCGTACTGGATTTCATCGGGGACGGCCTGTCCGCGCGAGGGCAGAAAGGACCAGATGGACAGCAGCAGGAAGATCGCCAGCATCAGCGCCAGCACGGCCAGGGCGGCATGACGCCGGGCCGGTTCGCGGCAGTCGGTTCCGTTCAGACAGCTCATGGCCGTTCCTCCCGCGCCAGGCCGTCGCGCCCGGATGCCGGGGACCGCGCCTGTTCGTCGTGCAGGAACAGGGTGCGCAGGCTGCCCAGGAAGATGTAGAACACGTAGACCGCCAGGACGTAGCCCACGGCGATGTACAGCCGCCACAGGGCATGGGATTCCGCCCAATACTCGAAATCCCGCCAGTAAGGCCAGGACAGCAGCACGCTGACCAGGCCGGCCAGGGCCGACAGCACCCCGTCGATGATGCGTTGCGCCATGGTTGCCTCCCCTTGGGGTTGTGAATGGCGAAACCAGTCTAGGAGCGGGGGCGGGCGGGCGTCTGGAAGCCATCACCCCGGATAAGGGATATGGTTGATGCGCAATCCGCCAGAAAGCATCAAACGATGGTTTTGATTGCTGCGACGCAGTAAGCAGGTGCTGCGGATGATCCGGATTCCGGGATGATTATTGATTTGAATAGTTATTTATAATCAAATTGTTATGCTTAAGTTATGATAATTTACTTTAGCTTTGATGAAGTGAGGAGAGAGAACGGAATGCAAGAGGGGGCATGCGGGCGGATCCTCTTTCTTCGCTGGTTGCCTTAACTTGCATCAATCAGGCGTCGGAATAGGGATTTTCCCCTGGCCTCATCCTCCGATCGAGGCCGCGAGGGCCGCATGCGGGGTGCGCCCGACCCCGCCGGGCGGCGTCCGCGCCGGGACGCGACGGTCGGGCTGTCAGCTTCCTTAAAGTTTGAAGCTTCATAATAGAAGGTTGCCTTTGGTCCTCGAAGGCCGGAATTTCCTTGCCCATGCCAGAACAATTCTCCCAGGATCCGCTCCCGCCGGATCACCCCCTGCCGCCGCTGGAACAGAGCCAGATCGGCGGTTTGCCCGTGGCGCCCAATCTGGGGCTGAGCCTGGCCCAGGTGCGCATGCCGCGCGGCCTGACGCGCTTCGATGCGCGCCTGATGCGGCTCATCGGCGTGTCGATCCTGCTGGGGGTGGCGGCGGCCTGCGTGGCCTGGCTGCTGATGAAGCTGATCGGGCTGATCACCAACCTCAGTTTCTATGGCACCTGGTCCACGGCGTTCAGTTCACCGGCCGACGCGGTGCCGCGCCTGGGCGCCTGGGTGATCGGCGTGCCGGTCATCGGCGGCCTGATCGCCGGCGGCATGGCGCGCTGGGGCTCGAAGGCGATCCGGGGCCACGGCATTCCCGAGGCCATGGAGCAGGTCCTGCTCAACGAGTCGCGCATTCCGACCCGCATCACGCTGCTCAAGCCGCTGTCCTCGGCGGTCGTGATCGGCACGGGCGGTCCTTTCGGCGCCGAAGGGCCGATCATCGCCACGGGCGGCGCGCTGGGCTCGCTGATCGGCCAGTTGATGAAAGTGACGGCCAGCGAGCGCAAGGTGCTGCTGGCGGCCGGGGCGGCGGCCGGCATGGCGGCCGTGTTCGCAGCGCCGGTGTCGGCCGTGGCGCTGGCGGTGGAACTGCTGCTGTTCGAATTGCGCGGCCGTTCCCTGATCCCGGTGGCGCTGGCCTGCGTCGCCGCGACCGGCGTGCGCGACCTGCTGATGGGCTCCACGCCCGTGTTCCTCATGGATCCGGTGTCCACGCCGGGCGGCGCCGCGCTGGCGGCCTATGTGCTAATCGGGGCGTTCATCGGCGTGCTCAGCGTCTGGGTGACGCGGGTCGTCTATGCCATCGAGGACGGTTTCGAACGCCTGCCGGTCCATTGGATGTGGTGGCCCGCGCTGGGCGCCGTGGTGGTGGGCCTGGTGGGCTGGATGGCGCCGCTGACGCTGGGCGTGGGCTACGTGAACATCGAGGACATCCTCAACGGGCGCCTGGCCATGGGCGCGCTGGCCTGGCTGTGCCTGATGAAATTCATTTCCTGGTCGATCTGCCTGGGCAGCGGGACGTCCGGCGGGACGCTGGCGCCGATGTTCACCATCGGCGGGGCGCTGGGCGCCATGATCGGCCTGCTGCTGAGCCATGCCGTGCCGTGGCTGGGAATCGATCCGCGCATCGCGGCCCTGGTCGGCATGGCGGCGCTGTTCGCCGGCGCCTCGCGGGCCTTGCTCACGACCGTCGTCTTTGCCTTCGAGACCACCGGCCAGCCGGCGGGGCTGCTGCCCCTGCTGGGCGCCTGCACGGCCGCCTACCTGGTGTCGGCCATGATGATGCGCAACACCATCATGACGGAAAAGATCGCCCGCCGGGGCGTGCGCGTGCCGTCGGAATACAAGGCCGATTACCTGGAACGCATCCTGGTCGGCGACGCTTGCGAGCACGATGTGGTGACCCTGGGAGCCGACCAGACCATCGGCGAGGTGCGCGCCTGGATCGCGCGCGCCACCCCCGAGTCCCAGCATCAGGGCTACCCCGTCCTGAGCGCCGCAGGCCAGGTGCTCGGGGTGCTGACGCGCAGGACGTTCTTCGATGCGAAGTGGTCCGAGCAGGCGCGGCTGGGCGATCTGATCCGCCGCCCCCCCGTGGTGGTGACGCCGGCGCATACCTTGCGCCAGGCGGCCGATCACATGGCGGTGGAAAACGTCGGCCGGCTGCTGGTGGTCGAC
>CBFGXR010000212.1:0-4182 GCA_965652675.1 uncultured Castellaniella sp. | reverse complement strand
CCTTGCGCAGTTCGGTCAGGCGTTCGGGCGAGGGCGCGCCGGGCCGGTTGTGCTCGGCCTTGTAGATCTCGCGCCGGACGTCGGTCAGGCGCGTCTGGAGCGCCGGGTCGCCGACGATCTTGAGCCGCTTGGCGATCAGGTTTTCGGGCGGGAGAAAGCGGTCGCTGTCGACCGGGTGCTGGGACAGGTCGTGGTTCAGGCCGGACTTCGACGTGCCGAAGTCCATCAGGCGCAGCCGCCCCTGGCCGTCGACCAGGTAGTTCTCCGGCTTCATGTCCAGGTGCAGCACGCCCGCGCGGTTGTGCAGATGGTCCAGGCTTTCGCCGACGTCGCGCAGCATGGTCAGGCCCATCAGTTCGCCCTGGCGGGTATCCACCCGGCCGTCCTCGCGCGCGCCGCAGAGCTTGTTGCCCAGGCCGAACGCGTCTCCCTTGGGCGCGAGGGGCAGCACCAGGATGGGTTCGCCCAGGGGGCCGGTGAGTTCGCCGAGCAGGGGCAGGATGTTGGGGTGCTCGCCCGATTCCTGGATGTGGCGGTGCAGGGCGATCTCGTCGCGCAGCGCCTGGTTGGCCTCCTGGCGCGATTCGCTCAGGCGGGAGAGGTAGCCTTCCAGTTCCTGCGGGTCGCGCGGCGGGGTGCCGGTGGGCACCTTGGGGCGCTTGAGCACGATGGCCTCGCCGTCCTCGCTGCGGTAGAGGTCGACTTCGCCGTTGCCGTCGCTGCCCAGGGCCTTTTCCCTGGCGTAGGTCTTGCCGCCGAATTCCACCGTGTCCTTGAGCAGCGGGGTGGAGTCGCCGACGATCTTCTGCAGCCCCTCGGTGCGGATCTCGTGGCCGCGTCCGCCGGGCACGCCGCTCCAGACGTTGCCCATCAGCCGGTCGTGTTTTTCCGTGCCCAGCGAGGAGGAGTTGCGCAGGATGGTGGCGATCGCCTGCTGCGCGACTTCCTGCTTGCTGGCGCGCGACTGGCCGCCGAACAGCCGGCTCAGCCAGTCGAAGGAGCCCGACTTCTTGTGGCTGGCGTACAGGGTGACGGAGCCGTCTTTCTCGACCTTGCCCCGGATCTTGGCGTCGTCACCCGCCAGCCGGGCGAATGCGTCGAGGTCCTGCAGCGTCGTTTGCGAGGTGACATTCAGCTGGAGCGGCATGATCGGGTTCCATGGATTTCAGGTGAGTGTCACGCCATCAGTCCGTGCCCCGGGAAAGAGGACTGGGAGGATGGCGAGGACGGTGCCGGCTGCGCCAGCGTGTCGGCCCAGGCGTCCGCGGTGCCGGCCAGGCCCTGGAGCAGGGTGTCCAGGGCGGCGGCGCGCAGGCCGGCGACCGGCACCTGCATCAGTAACCGGATGGCGCCCCGCGTTCCTTCCTGGGCGAAATAGGCGCCGCCGGTCTGCTGCCACAGCAGGTTGTAGGCCAGCAGGGCCGACGCCGTCTCGCCCCAGATGGCCGGTTCCGGCACGCCGATCGAGGTGGCGAGCACCAGCCGGCCGTGCGCCGCGTCCAGCGTCACGTCGAAACGGCGTGTCTCGAAGACCAGCAGCGACCAGTCGCCGGGGGCGTTCTGGTGCACGATGTCGATCGCTTCCGACAAGGGGCCCAGCTCCTGCAGGATTGCCAGCGCTTCCGCTTCGATGTCCATGTGCGTTCCTCGGGCCTGGGCCGGGATGCCGGCGGGCCATGCGTTGTTCGGGTCGTGCAGCAGCAGGTTACAGGATTCCGGCCGTTTCCTGCGCGCCCGCGGCCTGGCGGGCGGGGCGCGCATGCCATAATCTGTGGCATGAACACCGATGCGGTTCCTTCCCGTCTCCCGGGCGGGGCCGCCGTTTTCCAGACAGGACGTCATCGCATGAGCACGAACACCCCCACTTCCATCAAGGCCGGCATCGTCGGCGGGACCGGCTACACGGGCGTGGAACTGCTGCGCCTGCTGTCGCAGCATCCGGACGTCCGCCTGCATGCCATCACGTCCCGCAAGGAATCCGGCATGCCGGTGGCCGACATGTTCCCCAATTTGCGCGGCCACGTGGACCTGCGCTTCCAGACGCCGGAAGAAGCCGCCCTCGACCAGTGCGACGTGGTGTTCTTCGCCACCCCGCACGGCGTGGCCATGGAACAGGCACGCGGCCTGCTGGACCATGGCGTCCGGGTGATCGACCTGGCGGCCGATTTCCGCCTGCAGGACGTCGATACCTTCCAGCAGTGGTACAAGATGCCGCACAGCAGCCCCGACGTGCTCAAGGAAGCCGTCTACGGCCTGCCGGAACTGGACCGCGACCGCATCACTTCTTGTGGCTGGCGTACAGGGTGACGGAGCCGTCTTTCTCGACCTTGCCCCGGATCTTGGCGTCGTCACCCGCCAGCCGGGCGAATGCGTCGAGGTCCTGCAGCGTCGTTTGCGAGGTGACATTCAGCTGGAGCGGCATGATCGGGTTCCATGGATTTCAGGTGAGTGTCACGCCATCAGTCCGTGCCCCGGGAAAGAGGACTGGGAGGATGGCGAGGACGGTGCCGGCTGCGCCAGCGTGTCGGCCCAGGCGTCCGCGGTGCCGGCCAGGCCCTGGAGCAGGGTGTCCAGGGCGGCGGCGCGCAGGCCGGCGACCGGCACCTGCATCAGTAACCGGATGGCGCCCCGCGTTCCTTCCTGGGCGAAATAGGCGCCGCCGGTCTGCTGCCACAGCAGGTTGTAGGCCAGCAGGGCCGACGCCGTCTCGCCCCAGATGGCCGGTTCCGGCACGCCGATCGAGGTGGCGAGCACCAGCCGGCCGTGCGCCGCGTCCAGCGTCACGTCGAAACGGCGTGTCTCGAAGACCAGCAGCGACCAGTCGCCGGGGGCGTTCTGGTGCACGATGTCGATCGCTTCCGACAAGGGGCCCAGCTCCTGCAGGATTGCCAGCGCTTCCGCTTCGATGTCCATGTGCGTTCCTCGGGCCTGGGCCGGGATGCCGGCGGGCCATGCGTTGTTCGGGTCGTGCAGCAGCAGGTTACAGGATTCCGGCCGTTTCCTGCGCGCCCGCGGCCTGGCGGGCGGGGCGCGCATGCCATAATCTGTGGCATGAACACCGATGCGGTTCCTTCCCGTCTCCCGGGCGGGGCCGCCGTTTTCCAGACAGGACGTCATCGCATGAGCACGAACACCCCCACTTCCATCAAGGCCGGCATCGTCGGCGGGACCGGCTACACGGGCGTGGAACTGCTGCGCCTGCTGTCGCAGCATCCGGACGTCCGCCTGCATGCCATCACGTCCCGCAAGGAATCCGGCATGCCGGTGGCCGACATGTTCCCCAATTTGCGCGGCCACGTGGACCTGCGCTTCCAGACGCCGGAAGAAGCCGCCCTCGACCAGTGCGACGTGGTGTTCTTCGCCACCCCGCACGGCGTGGCCATGGAACAGGCACGCGGCCTGCTGGACCATGGCGTCCGGGTGATCGACCTGGCGGCCGATTTCCGCCTGCAGGACGTCGATACCTTCCAGCAGTGGTACAAGATGCCGCACAGCAGCCCCGACGTGCTCAAGGAAGCCGTCTACGGCCTGCCGGAACTGGACCGCGACCGCATCCGCCAGGCCCGGGTCGTGGGCAATCCCGGCTGCTATCCGACCACGGTGCTGCTGGGGCTCGCCCCCGTGCTGCAGGCCGACCGGCCGCTGATCGACACCGCGCACGTCATCGCCGATTCCAAGTCCGGGGTGTCGGGGGCGGGGCGCAAGACCCAGGTCGGCTCCCTGTTCTCCGAGGCCGCCGACAATTTCGCGGCCTACGGCGTGGCCGGGCACCGTCATCACCCGGAAATCTCCGAATGCCTGGCCCGCATCGCGGGCGCGCCCGTGGGCCTGACCTTCGTGCCGCATCTGGTGCCCATGATCCGGGGCATGTTCTCCACCCTGTACCTGCGCATCCTGCCCGATGCCCTGGACACCGATTTCCAGGCGCTGTACGAACGGCGCTACGCCGACGAGCCCTTCGTCGACGTCATGCCCGCAGGCAGCCTGCCGCAGACGCGCTCGGTGCGCGCCTCGAACATGCTGCGCATCGCCGTGCACCGGCCGGCCGGCGGCGATACCCTGGTGGTGCTGGTGGTCCAGGACAATCTCGTCAAGGGCGCCGCGGGCCAGGCCGTGCAGAACATGAACCTGATGTTCGGCCTGCCTGAAACCACCGGCCTGCGGCACGTGGCGGTGCTGCCC
>CBFGXR010000211.1:0-4197 GCA_965652675.1 uncultured Castellaniella sp. | reverse complement strand
CTGTTCAACGAAGAGGCCGGCTGGCTGCTGCAGGTGCCGCGCGCGCACCGCGACGACGTGCTGCGCCACCTGCGCCAGGCGGGCCTGTCGAACTGCACCCACGTGGTGGGCATGCCCAACACGCGCCGGGAACTGCAGGTCTTCCGCGACGGCGCCATCGTCTATCAGCGCCCCCTGGCCGAACTCGGCCGGGCCTGGAGCGAAACCACGCGGCGCATCATGGCGCGCCGCGACCATCCCGATTGCGCCCAGGCCGAATACGATACCTGGCTGGACACTGAAGACCCGGGCCTGGCGCCGCGCGTGGACTTCGATCCCCAGGACGACGTCGCCGCGCCCTTCATCGCCACCGGCGCGCGTCCGCGCATGGCCATCCTGCGTGAACAGGGCTGCAACAGCCAGGTCGAGATGGCCTGGGCCTTCGACACGGCCGGCTTCGAGGCCGTGGACGTGCACATGACCGACCTGCTGTCGGGCCGCATCCGCCTGGACGGCATGAGCGGCCTGGTGGCGGTGGGTGGCTTCAGCTACGGCGACGTGCTGGGCGCGGGCGAGGGCTGGGCGCGCACCATCCGCTTCAACGCGGCCCTGGCCGACCAGTTCGGCGCCTTCTTCGCCCGTCCGGACAGCTTCGCGCTGGGCGTGTGCAACGGCTGCCAGATGATGGCGGCGCTGGCCGACTTCATCCCGGGCGCCGACGCCTGGCCGCGCTTCACCCGCAACGTGTCCGAAAAATACGAGGCGCGCCTGTCGCTGGTCGAAGTCCTGGATACGCCGTCCATCTTCTTCGCCGGCATGGCCGGCGCGCGCGTGCCCATCGCCGTGGCGCACGGCGAAGGGTACGCCGATTTCAGCCGCCAGGGCGATGCCGCCCGGGTGACCGAGGCCATGGCCTTCATCGACAACCGGGGCGCGCGCACGGAAACCTATCCGGCCAACCCCAACGGCAGCCCGGCCGGCCTGACGGCGGTGACCACGGCCGACGGCCGCTACACCGTCATGATGCCGCACCCGGAACGCGTCACCCGCAACGTCATGATGTCCTGGCGCCCGGAACGCTGGGGCGCGGCCGACCGGGGCGGGGACGATGCCGTGCACGGGGGCTACACGCCGTGGATGCGCATGTTCCGCAACGCGCGGGTTCATCTGGCTTGAGACGCTATAATCGATCTTTGTGCGGAGTTCATCCATGCGTCTGATCAAAAAAGCCCTGACCTTCGACGACGTCCTCCTGGTCCCGGCCTTTTCCCAGGTCCTGCCGCGCGATACGCGCCTCGTCACGCAGTTGACCCGGGGCATCCAGCTCAACATCCCGCTCGTGTCCGCCGCCATGGACACCGTGACCGAGTCGCGCCTGGCCATCGCCATGGCCCAGGAAGGCGGCATCGGCATCGTCCACAAGAACCTCAGCGCCGACGAACAGGCGCGCGAAGTCGCGCGCGTCAAGCGCCATGAATTCGGCATCGTGATCGATCCGGTCACCGTCACCCCCACGATGAAGGTGCGCGACGCCATCGCGCTGCAGCGCCAGCACGGCATCTCCGGCCTGCCGGTCGTCGAGGGCGGCAAGCTGGTCGGCATCGTCACCAACCGCGACCTGCGCTTCGAGGACCGCCTGGACGTGTCCCTGCGCGAAATCATGACGCCGCAGGAACGCCTGGTCACCCTGACCGAGGGTGCCACCCTGGAAGAAGCCCAGGCCCTGATGCACCGCCATCGCCTGGAACGCGTGCTGATCGTCAACGACAAGTTCCAGCTGCGCGGCCTGGCCACGGTCAAGGACATTGTCAAGAACACCGAACATCCCCTGGCCAGCAAGGACGCCCAGGGCCAGCTGCGCGTCGGCGCCGCCGTCGGCGTGGGCGAGGGCACGGACGAACGGGTGGAAAAGCTCGCCGCCGCCGGCGTGGATGTCATCGTGGTCGACACCGCCCACGGTCACTCCGCGGGCGTGATCGACCGCGTCCGCTGGGTGAAAAAGCACTACCCCAACATCCAGGTCGTCGGCGGCAACATCGCCACCGCCGCCGCCGCGCGCGCGCTGGTGGAAGCCGGCGCCGACGCGGTCAAGGTCGGCATCGGCCCGGGCTCCATCTGCACCACCCGCATCGTGGCCGGCGTGGGCGTGCCGCAGATCACCGCGATTGCCGACGTGGCCCAGGCCCTGGAAGGCACTGGCGTGCCCCTGATCGCCGACGGCGGCATCCGCTATTCCGGCGACGTCTCCAAGGCCCTGGCCGCGGGCGCGTCCACCTGCATGATGGGCGGCATGTTCGCGGGCACCGAAGAGGCCCCCGGCGAAGTCGTGCTGTTCCAGGGACGTTCGTACAAGTCCTATCGCGGCATGGGCAGCCTGGGCGCCATGGCGGACGGCTCCGCCGACCGCTACTTCCAGGATCCCAACAACAACGTCGACAAGCTGGTGCCCGAAGGCATCGAGGCCCGCGTGCCCTACAAAGGCAGCGTCATCGCCATCATTTACCAACTGGTGGGCGGCATCCGGGCCTCCATGGGCTATTGCGGCTGCGCTACGATCTCGGACCTGCACGCCCAGGCCGAGTTCGTGGAAATCACCGCCGCCGGGGTGCGTGAATCGCACGTCCATGACGTGCAGATCACCAAGGAAGCCCCCAACTACCGGGCGGACTGACCGCATGCCGGCCAGCGATCCGATCCTCGACGCCGCGTCCGGCGCCCTGACGGGTGCGCGGATCGGCGACGACTTGGCCCGGGCCATGCGGGACTGGCGCCGGGATTTCCACCGTCATCCCGAACTGGGCCACCAGGAACACCGGACGGCGGCGCGCGTCGCCGAACTGCTGCGGTCCTGGGGCATCGCCGTGCACGAAGGCTATGGCGGCACCACCGGCGTGATCGGCGTCCTGAACGGGTGTCGGGGCGCGGGGCCGACCCTGGGGCTGCGCGCCGACATGGATGCTCTGCCCATGCCGGACGCGGGCGCGCATGATCATCGTTCCGTTCACGACGGTGTCGCGCACGCCTGCGGCCACGACGGCCACACCGCCATCCTGCTGGGAGCTGCGCGCCATCTGGCGGAAAATCCCGATTTCACCGGCCGCGTCGTCTTCATCTTCCAGCCGGCCGAGGAACCCCTGACGGGCGCCCAGGCCCTGGTCGAAGCCGGCCTGTTCCGCGACTTTCCCTGCGACGAAGTCTACGGCCTGCACAACAACAACTGCATCGGTCCGGGACAGGTCGGCGTGCGCACCGGCGCCATCCTGTCGGCCTGCGACCTGTTCGAGATCCACATCCGCGGGGTGGGCGGCCACGCCGCCATGCCGCACCAGGCCAACGATCCCATCGTGGCCGGCGCGGCGCTGGTGCAGTCCCTGCAGTCCGTCGTCAGCCGCAACGTCAGCCCCTTCGATACGGCCGTGCTCAGCGTCTGCCAGTTCCAGGCCGGCAGCGCCATCAACGTCATCGCCGACCACGCCGTGCTGCGCGGCACCGTGCGCACCCTGTCGCGCGAGGCGCAGTCTCGCGTGCTGGACCGCCTGCGCGATCTGTGCGAGGGCGCGGCGCGCGGCTACGGCTGCGAAGTCGAATTCCGCCACCTGCTCAGTTCACCGCCCACGATCAACCAGGCCGGGCCGGTGGCGCACGTCAAGCGCGCGGCCGCCGCCGTGCTGGGCGCGGGCCAGGTTGTGGATCCCGTCACGCCGCTCATGGCGTCCGAGGACTTCGCCTATCTGCTGGATCATTGCCCGGGCGCTTATTTTTTCCTGGGCCATGACGGCCTGACCTGCCACCATCCCGAATTCGACTTCGACGACGCCTTGCTGGCGCAGGGCGCGGCGATCTTCGCCACCCTGGTCCACCAGCGGCTGGCGGGCTGAAGCCGCGCGGCAGAGCGCCTATCGCTGTCCTTCCGGCCGGGCGGCCGAAGACTGGTTCGGCGCCCGCAGCCGCAGGATGGGGACGGCGCCGATGAGCAGGCCCAGCGTGCCCAGCACCAGGGCGAATTCCAGCGAGGCGCCGAACCAGGCGTGCGTCAGGCTGAAGAAGATCGGACCGATCAACTGCCCCAGGGCGAACGAGGCCGTCATCGCGGCCATCTGGCGCTTGGCGCCGGCCTACCTTCCCTGGCCGAGCCGCAGCACGGCATGGCCATGCGCGGCGAGCCGGCTCTGCCGGCGAATTTCGCTCACCTGCCCTACGCCAATCCCGATGCGCCGA
>CBFGXR010000210.1:0-4230 GCA_965652675.1 uncultured Castellaniella sp. | reverse complement strand
GCCGACCGCTGCTCACGCGCTGGGCGCTGATGCTGTACGCCTGTTTCTGGCTCATCGCCCTGGGCTACGGGGCCATGGGCCTGGCCTGGCTGCTGGACCTGTGGTCCGCGTCGGCGGGCCGCCATCTGCTGACGGCGGGGGCGATGGGCCTGTCGGTCTTCACCATCATGAGCCTGGCGGGGCGCATCCATTCCGGGCTGTGGCTGGATCGCCGGCCCTGGCTGCTGGCGGCGGCCGGCGCCCTGGGGATCGCCGCCCTGGCGCGCGCCGCCGCCGGACTGCCGGCGCTGGCGCCGTGGTACGGCACGCTGATCCTGGCGTCGGGCGCGGTCTGGGCGGGGGCCTATGCCGCCTACCTGTGGCACGCCTGGCCGGTGCTGGCCGGACCGCGCGCCGACGGCCGCGCGGGCTGCGCCGAGCCCGTCGGCAAGGCGCCCAGTCCGTTCTCGGGGCCGGAATCGGGTTGCTGAGGGGCGGGGGCGGCGCGGGTCCAGGTTGACGGCGCCTGGCGCGCTTTTGGCTTCAGGACGGGGGATACGCCAGCCGCCACGCGAGGTATTCCGCACGGCGCACACGATACCGGGTGATCCTGCCTTCGTTCAGGTGCTTCAGTGTCATCCTGAGCATGTCCGTGAAGGCCGCCAGGTCGGCTGCTTCGGCGTGATCCCGTGCGACTTCCGCAATGACCGCCTCGGTGGGGGGGCGCATCCCTTGGACGATGGCCTGAACGGCCTGGATCTGTGCGATGCGGTATTTGATCTTGAACGGGTCGGCGGGTGCCATCGTGTTGCTGACGGCCAGGTATTGTTGGCACGAGCGTTCGTAGGCCCAGAGGAAGACGTCGCGCAGCAGCTCGATGCGGCAGAGCTCGTAGACGCCCAGCGTGCCCTCGATGTAGGCGCGTTCCGGCACGTCGAGAAAGGACAGCGGGCACAGATTGTGCTTGAACAGCGGGATGTTCGCGCCGATGCGCGAGACGCGTTTGTTCACGTCCTCGAAGGGTTGCAGATAGGGCAATTGCACCATCAGGAAGAAAGCCTGCTCGAACGGGTCCGGGATGGCGGCGGCTTTGTTCAGCAACAGGCCAAAGCAGTCCTCGATCGCTTGCGGTACGGCCAGCGGATGGAACACGGTGCCCGAGATGCCCACGGGCCGCCAGCGCAGACAGCCGCTGGCCTCCGGGTCGCGCATCAGGCCTTCGGACAGCGTGGCATGCAAGTTCAGGAACGTGAAGGGATCGAAGTCGATTTCGTCCGCATTTTCGACCAGCGTTTCGATGGCCGCCTTGTGATTCAGGATCATCTGGGTTTCGTCGGCGTCCTTGCCCTGGGCGACCTGGCCGAATTCGATCAGGTTCCGGGTGTCGAGCCGGCTGTAGGTATTGCCCTCCAGTTTCGACGAAGCCCACGACAGGTCGATCAGCAGCCGGGCCAGGATGTCCCGGGCGTAGGTGCCTGCGGGTCGTGCGTGTTCGGATGTGCGGCCCATGATGTGCAGCTGGCGGCGCAGCGATTCGGGCAGATAAAAGGTGTCACCGGGGATGTAGGACTTGAGAAAGTCATACTGGTAAGCGGTGGGTCGGCGGTGCATCAGCGGCTGCCGGATCCGATCGCGGATGTCGGCCCCTTCGGGTGACATGCGTACATACACTTCGGGTTCGGCGAGTTCCAGCCGGGTGGCGGGGATGAGGCCGTTCACCGGCGCGGCGGCACCCGGGATCGGACGGTAGACCAGGGCGATGCTGGCGCCTTCCGTGGACAGGCGCCGCGCGTCGATCAGCTTCTGCAGCCGCCGTTGCAAGGTGCGGCGGTTGGGCGCGTCGCCGTGGAGGCGCGTCATTTCCGTTTCGATGTCGGCAATCCGGATGCCGCTCGGGTGAGCCGCGATGATGGACTCGATTCGTTCCAGGTCTTCGATCAGGGTGGGGCGCGGCATTTTCTCTGGCTCCCGAGAAAAAATGTGTCGCGCAATGTCGTGCTGGAGCGACATGGCGCGACACTATTATGTCGTGCAATGTGTCGCGCTTCAAGTGTCTGGCCGGCCTTGCCTAGTGCAGCGTGCAGCAGCTGAACAGGACCTCGTCCTGCGGGGACGCGGAAGGCGGCGCGCGCCGTTTCGGATCGGGGGTGAGCCGCGATGATGGACTCGATTCGTTCCAGGTCTTCGATCAGGGTGGGGCGCGGCATTTTCTCTGGCTCCCGAGAAAAAATGTGTCGCGCAATGTCGTGCTGGAGCGACATGGCGCGACACTATTATGTCGTGCAATGTGTCGCGCTTCAAGTGTCTGGCCGGCCTTGCCTAGTGCAGCGTGCAGCAGCTGAACAGGACCTCGTCCTGCGGGGACGCGGAAGGCGGCGCGCGCCGTTTCGGATCGGGCGGCGGCAGCCGGGCCTGCCTGCACAGGGCCTCCACGTCGAGCAGCACCAGTTCGCGGTTGCGTCCGCCGATCAGGCCGTCGCGGCGGAAGGCGCCCAGCATGCGCGACAGGTTTTCCGGCGTCATGTTCAACTGCCGCGCCAGCACGCGATGATGGGCCGGCAGGGTCAGCCAGGCGCTGCCCTGTTCGACGTAGAGGTTCACCAGGTAGGTGACGAGGCGCTGCCTCGAATTGGCGATGGTCAGCAGGTCGATGCGGCCGATCGCCTGCGTCATCTGGCCGGCCACGATGCGCAGCAGCGTGCAGGAGAATTCCGGCGACCGTTGCGCCATGCCGATCAGCGGCGCGCCGTCCAGGCGGTGCAGCACGGTGCGCGCGTTGGCCTGGGCGGACACGGGGTAGCGCCGGTCGTCCGAGAACATCACGGTGGCGGCCACCAGGCAGCCGTCCTCCAGGACCTGGAAGACGCGCTCGTCGCCGTTGTAGCTGGGCAGGTACAGGGTGACGCTGCCGGTCTCGATCCAGTAGAAATGGTCGGCCGGTTCGCCCAGGTGGAACAGGTGCTGGCGGGCCGACAGCACCGTGCGCCGGGCGCTGGCCGCCAGGGCGTTCAGGCCATCGGGGTCGGCGTGGCGGAACGCGGGAAAGCTCGCGAAGGCCTTGTCCAGGAATGAGGAAGACATGATGGTCCGGGACCCGTGGGGCGTGGCGACAGGATGTTCCATTGTATTTTTGATGAGAATAATTATCAATACTATTTGTGGGGTCATCCGCCGGCCGTCCGGACGCGCCGGAGTCGTCCTCAGAAATTCTTCCGCACCTGCAGCGAGATCTCGTTCTGCGAGTAGCCGTAGAAGATCGAATTGCTGTGGTTGACGATGTGCTTGAAGCGCAGTTCGGGGTAGACGCCCCAGACCGACAGCCGCGTCGATCCCAGGGTGGCGATGTAGAGCTGCTGTTCGTCGCGGCGCCGGACGCCGAGGAAGAAATCGCGCTCGTCGTTGCGGCTGACGCGGTAGAGGGCCAGCAGGTTGACGAAGGCGCCGGACTGCCCGAAGGCGTGGTACACCCCGGCGCGCACGGCCAGGTCCTTGCCGCTTTCCGTGGGCATGGGATATTTGCGGCGGGTGAAGTCGATGCCCGCCTGCAGGCTGGTGTTGGCCGTGGGCATCCAGGCGATCCCCAGCCCGGCGGCCTTTTGCGTGTAGTCGCTGAAATAGCGGCTGTCCTGTGCCTTGTAGGCGTAGCGCTTGACGCTCGCCTGGGCCGTCAGGCGCAGACTGGGCGTCAGTGCCCGGCTCCATTCGGCCTGCAGGCCGGGGGCCTGGTAATTGGTGTGGCCGTCGCGGGCGTACAGCTCCATGAACGGCAGCAGGCTGAATTTCTGCCGCGCGTCGGCGTACTGGTAGCCGGCGTACAGCACGTGGGTCTGCTGGCTGTAGTCCTCGATCGCGCGCCCTTCCGGGGCGGTCTCCTGGTAGAACGTCCCGTAGCTGACGGGGCGCAGCAGCAGGTTGTGATGGCCGGCCAGCGCGATCCGCTTGCTCAGCACCAGGTCGTAGTTGGTGAAGGTCGATGCGATCGGCTCGGGCAGCTTGAGCCGCGCCAGGCACAGGGTCAGAAAATACATCGAACATTGCTCGAAGCCGTTGGCCTGGTTGATGTTGTCGTTGTGGCCCCGGCCCACGGCGATGGACCCCTGCCAGTCGCCGCGCCGGTCCACGGCGTCCACATAGCTTTGCAGCAGCTGGCGGGTGTCGGGCGGCAGGCTGTTGCCGATGGCCTGCTCGAACAGGGCGCGCGATTCCCGGTCCTGGCCGTCCTCGGCGTAGGCGCGGGCCAGTTCCATCTGC
>CBFGXR010000209.1:0-4242 GCA_965652675.1 uncultured Castellaniella sp. | reverse complement strand
CTGCTACAACTCCGAAAAGGGCCTGACCGTCACCGAGATGTCCGCCAACGAGCAGGACTGGGCGGTGGTGTTCAACATCAAGCTCATCGAGGAAGCGGTCAAGAAGGGCGACTACAAGGAAATGAACGGCGTGCCCGTCATCGACGGCCGCAAGGGCTCCAAGTACACCCGCTACATCCCGGTGCCGAACTCCCCGCACGGCTGCAACGCCGCGCCCGACGGCATCCACGTGGTGTTCAACGGCAAGCTCTCGCCCACCGTCACGGTGATCGACGTGCGCAAGCTCGACGACCTGTTCGCCGGCAAGATCAAGGAACGCGACGTGGTCGTGGCCGAGCCGCAACTGGGCCTGGGCCCTCTGCACACGGCCTTCGACGGCCGCGGCAACGCCTACACCACGCTGTTCATCGACAGCCAGATGTGCAAGTGGAACATCGAGAAGGCCAAGCAGGCCTACAAGGGCGAGAAGGTCGATCCCATCATCCAGAAGCTGGACGTGCACTACCAGCCCGGCCACAACCACACCACGATGGGCGAAACCAAGGAAGCCGATGGCAAGTGGCTGGTGTCGCTGAACAAGTTCTCCAAGGACCGCTTCCTGAACGTCGGCCCCCTGAAGCCGGAAAACGACCAGTTGATCGACATCTCCGGTGACGAAATGAAGCTGGTGCACGACGGCCCCAGCTTCGCCGAGCCGCACGACATGCTGCTGGTGCACCGCTCCAAGGTCCGCCCCAAGCACATCTGGGACCGCAACGACCCGATGTGGGAAGACGCCCGCCAGATGGCCGCCAAGGACGGCGTCACCCTGGAATCCGCCTCCAACGTCATCCGCGACGGCAACAAGGTGCGGGTCTACATGGTCGCCGTGGCGCCGGTGTTCAGCCTGCCCAGCTTCGAGGTCAACGAGGGTGACGAGGTCACCGTCGTGGTCACCAACATGGAGCGCATCGAGGACCTGACCCACGGCTTCACGCTGACCGGCTACGGCATCGCCATGGAAATCGGACCCCAGGCGACCTCCTCGGTCACCTTCACGGCCTCGCGCCCCGGCGTGCACTGGTACTACTGCCAGTGGTTCTGCCACGCGCTGCACATGGAAATGTCGGGCCAGATGTACGTGAAGCCGAAGAAGGCCTGATGTCCATGCGCAAGTCCTCCGCCCTGACTGGCTTTTGCCTATGGCTGACGGCTTTGGCCGCCGGCCACGGGGCGGTGCGCGCATCCACGATCGACGTGCCCGCAGGTTCCGACCTGCGGGCCGCCGTCGCGGCGGCGGCGCCGGGCGACGTCCTGAACCTGGCGCCGGGCGACTACCCCGGCAACCTGGTGATCGACAAGCCCCTGACGCTGCGGGGGCCGGCCGACCGCAGCGCCCGCATCCTGGGCGAACGCCAGGGCCGCACCCTCTGGGTCAAGGCCGAGGACGTCGTCCTGAGCCACCTGACCGTGCGCCATTCGGGCCTGAGCCTGCCCGACATGGACGCAGGCATCTTCCTGGACAAGACCGCCGCCCGCGCCCGCGTCGAGGACAACGACATCATCGACAATTCCGTCGGCGTCTACCTGTGGGGCGTGCGCGACGCGCTGGTGGCACGCAACCGCATCGTCGGCAACACCGGCCTGCGCGTGAACGAGCGCGGCAACGGCGTGACCGTCTGGAACGCCCCCGGCTCGAAAGTGCTGGACAACGACATCTCCGAGGGCCGCGACGGCATCTTCTCGAACAACAGCCGCGAAAACGTCTTCAGCCGCAACGTCTTCCACGACCTGCGCTACGCGGTGCATTACATGTACACCAACGACAGCGAAGTCAGCGACAACGTGTCGCGCGGCAACGAGATCGGCTACGCCATCATGTTCTCGCGCCGCCTGACCGTGCGCGACAACATCGCCGTCGACAGCACGCACCAGGGCCTGATGCTCAACGCCACGGACGATTCCGTCATCGACGGCAACGTCGTCGTGCAGGCCGAGAAGTGCGTGTTCGTCTACAACGCCAACATGAACGAACTGGCCGACAACCATTTCCAGGACTGCAGCATCGGCGTCCATTACACGGGCGCCGAAGGCAACCGCATCCACGGCAACGCCTTCGTCGGCAACCAGAACCAGGTGAAGTACGTCGGCACCCGCTATCTGGAATGGTCGCAGGCCGGACGCGGCAACTATTGGTCCGACCTGTCCGCCTTCGACCTGGACGGCGACGGCATCGCCGATACTGCCTACCGTCCCAACGGCCTCATCGACCAGGTCGTCTGGCGCGCGCCCAACGCGCGGCTCCTGCTCAACAGCCCGGCCGTCACCATCGTCCGCTGGGCCCAGTCCCAATTTCCCGCGATCCTGCCCGGCGGCGTGATCGACAGCGCGCCCCTGATGGGAATCCCGTCCACGCCGACCCTGAAAAAATTCGAGGCCCTGCCATGACCGTCACGGCGCCCCCGATCGAACTGCGATCCGTCACCAAACGCTACGCCGCCCTGCGGGCCGTGGACAACGTCAGCCTGTTCATCGAACCGGGCGAATGCGTGATCCTGGCCGGCCACAACGGCGCCGGCAAGAGCACCCTGATCAAGCTCATCCTGGGCCTGATCCGCCCGGAAACCGGCTCGGTCCGCGTGCTGGGCGAGACCGCCGGCACCCCGGCCGCCGCCCGCGCCCGCCGCCACATCGGCTACCTGCCGGAAACCGTGGCCCTGCACCCGTCGATGACGGGCGCCGAAACCCTGGCCTTCTATGCCCGCCTGAAGGGCCTGTCCACGGACGGCAACGCCGCCCTGCTCTCGCGCGTCGGCATCGCCGAGGCCGCCGGACGGCGCGTGGGCGGCTATTCCAAGGGCATGCGCCAGCGCCTGGCCCTGGCCCAGGCGCTGCTCGGCACCCCCCGGGTGCTGCTGCTGGACGAGCCCACCACCGGCCTGGACCCGGCCTCCCGGCTGCTGTTCTACGACATCGTGCGCGAACTGCGCGACGCCGGCGCCGCCATCCTGCTGTCCACCCACGCCCTGGCCGAACTCGAAGGCCAGGCCGACCGCGTCATCGTCATGCGCAAGGGGCAGAAGATCGCCGACGGCACCCTGGGCGACCTGCGCCGCGAGGCCGACCTGCCGGTGCGCATCCGGCTGACGCTGGACACGAACTCCATCCAGCTTCCCGAAGGCTGGCGGCGCATCGGCGCCGGCCGCATCGAACTGACCTGCGCCGAGGCCGACAAGCTGCGCCGGTTGCGCGACGCCCAGGCCATGCCCGACATCCGCGACATCGAACTGGAACACCCCGGACTCGACGAAATGTACGCGCAATTCCTGCGCCGGGAGGACGCATGAATCCGACCCTGATCCTGATCCGCAAGGAAATCCGCGACGGCCTGCGCAACCGCTGGGTGCTGGCCATCACCGCGCTGCTGGCCATGCTCGCCCTGTCGCTGGGCTTCCTGGGCAGCGCGCCGACCGGCACCGTCAAGGTCGATCCCCTGACGGTCACCGTCGTCAGCCTGTCGAGCCTGTCGATCTTCCTGATCCCGCTGATCGCCATGCTGCTGTCCTACGACGCCATCGTGGGCGAGATCGACCGGGGCACCATGGCCCTGCTGCTCAGCTACCCGGTCGCGCGCCGCCAGGTGATGGCGGGCAAGTTCCTCGGCCACCTGGCCATCCTGGCACTGGCCACAGTGGCGGGCTACGGCATCGCCGGACTGGCGCTGCAGCTCACGCACGGCGGGCTGAACCTGGAAGCCTGGACGCCCTTCGTCCTGCTGATCGCGGCCAGCATCCTGCTGGGCGCCAGCTTCCTGTCGCTGGGCTACCTGATCAGCGCCCTGGTCCAGGAACGCGCCACGGCCGCCGGCGTCGCGATCGGCGTCTGGCTGTTCCTGGTGGTGATCTACGACATGGTGCTGCTGGGCGTGCTGGTGGCCGACCAGGGCCGGATCATCACCGCCCCGCTGCTGAACGGCATCCTGCTGTTCAATCCGACCGACGTCTACCGCCTGCTGAACCTGACCGGCCACGAGAACATCGCCATGTTCGCCGGCATGGCCGGCCTGAGCGACCAGGCGACGCTGTCCACCGGCGTCCTGCTGCTGGCCCAGGTCCTGTGGATCATCGTGCCCCTCGGCCTCGCGGCCCTGGTCTTCAACCGGAGGGCCTTGTGAACACACCGCGCGCGGCGCGCCTGATCGGCGCGGTCCTGCTGTCCGCCCTGCTGGCCGGCTGCGGCAACGGCGGCGGCGCATCCTCCACA
>CBFGXR010000208.1:0-4251 GCA_965652675.1 uncultured Castellaniella sp. | reverse complement strand
AGGCGGGGTGGTGCACGTGCAGGTGTGCGATACGGGCATCGGCATGAGTCCCGCGCAGGCACGGGCCATTTTCGATCCCTTCACCCAGGCCGACGTCTCGATCAGCCGCCGCTTCGGCGGCACCGGGCTGGGCACGACCATCGCCCGCCAGCTGGTGGAGGCCATGAAGGGGCGCATCGAGGTCGACAGCGAACCCGGCCGGGGCAGCACCTTCCACGTGTGGCTGCCGCTGGCGCCGGGCCGGGCGCCCGAAGAGCCGCAGCCCTTCGGCGAGGCGCCGCAACTGCCGCCCTTGCGCGTGCTGATCGCGGACGATGTGGAGCAGAACCTGGAACTGCTGACGCTGGTGCTGCAGTCCGGCGGCCATCAGGTGGCGTCCGCCCGCGATGGCGAGCAGGCCGTGGAGCTGTTCCTGGCCGGCCAGTTCGACGTGGTCCTCATGGACGTGCACATGCCGGTCATCGACGGGCTGCAGGCCACCCGCCTGATCCGTCAGCACGAACGCACCCGGGGACTGGCCGCGACGCCGGTCATCGCCCTGACGGCCAGCGTGATGGCCAACGACCGGCGCGAGGCGCGGCAGGCCGGCATGAGCGGATTCGCCGTCAAGCCCCTGGACATCCCCCGGCTGTACGAGGAGATCGCCCGGGTCCTGGACGGCCGGCCCGAGGCGGCCGACGATCCGCTGTCCGCCGGCCGTGCGGCGGTCCGGGCGGTCGACTGGGAACGCGGCGCGGCGCTCTGGGGCGAGCGGACGCGGCTGGCCGACCGGATCCTGGCCTTCCTGGACGAGGCGCCGGGCAAATATCCCTTGCCCGCTCCGGGTGCGGACGCCGATCCCGAGGCGCTGCTGTTCAGCCTGCACGGCCTGCGCGGCGCGGCGGGCAATCTGGCCCTGATGGCCGTGTCGCAGCAGGCGGGCGAACTGGAGGATCAGGGCCGGGAGGGACATCTCGCCGACGTGCTGATGCGTTTGCCGCACCTGCGCGCCTTGATGGATGCCGCGCGCCAGGAAGCCAAGGCGGCTCGCCGGGAGGCGTCGGCCCCGGGGGCGTCGCCCGCCGCGCCGGCCGACACCGCCGCGGAGGCCTCTGTGCCGGAACGGGTTCCGGACGCCGAACTGGCCTCGGCCGCGGCGGCGCTGCGCGCCGTGCTGGCGCGCAACGAACTGGACGACGCGGCGCTGGGCGTCGTCTGCGCGGGGCTGGAGTCCCGAGGCGAACGCGATCGGGCCCTGGCCCTGCGCGCGGCCATCGACGCCTTCGAGTTCGACCGGGCGGGCGCGCTGCTGGATGGCGTCCTGGCCGAACCGACCGCCGGGCGGCCGGACTGAAACAATGGACCATGCCATGGACGACAGGAAGGATGTCCGCCGCACCCTGCTGCTGGTGGACGACGAATCGACCAATCTCCAGGTGCTGCGGCACACCCTGCAGGCGCAATACCGCCTGCTGTTCGCCAAGGACGGTCCCACGGCGCTGTCCCTGGTGCGCAAGGAACGGCCCGACCTGATCCTGCTCGACATCATGATGCCGGGCATGTCGGGCTACGAGGTCTGCGAGACTCTGAAGCGCGACGAGGACACCCGCGCCATCCCGGTGATCTTCGTCACCGCGCTCAGCCAGGTGGCGGACGAGCACAAGGGCCTGGAGCTGGGGGCGGTGGACTACATCACCAAGCCTTTCAATCCGCCGGTGGTGCAGGCCCGGGTCCGCACCCACCTGTCGCTGGTCCAGGCGGAGGAAGTCCGTGAAACCCGGCTGCAGATCATCCGCTGCCTGGGCGCGGCGGCGGAATACCGCGACAACGAGACCGGCCTGCACATCGTGCGCATGAGCCATTACGCCTGGCGCCTGGCGCGCGAGATCGGCTACAGCGACGAGGCGGCCGACGAACTGCTGAACGCCGCGCCCATGCACGACGTGGGCAAGATCGGCATCCCCGACGCCGTGCTGCTCAAGCCCGGCAAGCTGGACGCGGCGGAATGGGCCATCATGCGCCAGCACACCGTGATCGGCGCCCGGATCATCGGCGAACATGCGTCGGGCCTGCTGCGGCTGGCCGCCACGATCGCCCTGCGCCACCACGAGAAATGGGACGGCAGCGGCTATCCGGACGGCCTGGCGGGCGAGGCGATCCCCCTGGCCGCGCGCATCATCGCGCTGGTCGACGTGTTCGATGCCCTGACCAGCGTGCGGCCCTACAAGCCGGCCTGGCCGGTCGAGGATGCCGTGGCCCACATCCGCAAGGAAAGCGGCCGCCATTTCGATCCCGCGCTGGTCGAGGCGTTCCTGCGCTGCCTGCCGGACATCCTGGCGTTCCGCGCGCGCTGGGCCGACGCGCCCGAGGAGCCCGAGGTGGATCAGGTCCGCTGACACGGATTCGCCTTCGGGCGGATCCCGTCGCGGGTTCGCCTCGCCGCGCGGATCAGGGGGCCAGCGGGATCCGGGTGTCGAACTTGCTGCGCCGCGTGGCGAAGAAGCTGCGCACGTTGCGCACGCGCGGGTCGCCCGTCAGGCGGCGCAGCGCCAGGGCCTGGTAGGCCGCCATGTCCGCCACCAGGGCGACCAGCACGAAATCCGGCCCGCTGCTGACCCGGTAGCATTGCTGGATGGCCGGTTCGGCCAGCAACTGGGTCTCGAAGGCGTCGGCCTGCGCGGCCGCCTGGGCATCCAGCGTGACCTCGATCAGGACCGTCAGGGCCGCGCCCATCAGCGCGGGATCCAGGATCGCCACCCGCCGCTGGATGACCCCGGCCTTCGTCAGGCGGCGCACCCGCCGCAGGCAGGTCGGCGGCGAGGCGTGCACGCGCGCGGCCAGGTCCTGATTGCTGAGGGCGCCGTCCTGCTGCAGGATGTCCAGGATGCGGCGGTCCAGGTCGTCGAGTTCGGTCGTGGGCATGGGAATGTTTCCGGGACGCAACAGGTGTGAGGAAGAACGAGCGGAAGCGCCCCTGTTCTGTTGATTTCAGATCATATCAATCATTTTTATGAAATCAGATTTCATGACTAATATGTCGTGAAATTATATTTCATACAACGCGGATAATAGAAATCCTATTTCCATCATCCCGGTCCAAAATACCGCAAACCAGATCGGCTCCGCCGGTCATCGTCTTCCCGAACCAGGAGCATTCCCCATGTGTGGCATCGTCGGCGCCGTGGCGCAGCACAACATCGTTCCCGTCCTGCTCGAAGGCCTGCGCCGCCTGGAATACCGGGGCTATGATTCCTGCGGCGTGGCCGTGCACACGGGCACCGGGCTGCAGCGGGTGCGCAGCACCCAGCGCGTCGCCGAACTCGCGGCGCAGGCCGCGCAGGACGGCGTCCAGGGCCTGACCGGCATCGCCCACACCCGCTGGGCCACGCACGGCGCGCCGCTGACGCACAACGCGCACCCCCATTTCTCCGGCCCGGACCAGGGCGCGCCGCGCATCGCGCTGGTGCACAACGGCATCATCGAAAACCACGACGTCCTGCGCGAGGAACTGCAGGCCGCCGGCTACGTGTTCCAGAGCCAGACCGACACCGAGGTCATCGCCCACCTGGTCGACCACCTGTACGACGGCGACCTGTACGCCGCCGTGCAGCAGGCCGTGCGCCGCCTGGAAGGCGCCTACGCCATCGCCGTGTTCTGCGCCGAGGAACCGCACCGCGTGGTCGGCGCGCGCCAGGGGTCGCCGCTGGTCGTCGGCCGGGGGGCCGACGGCAACTACCTCGCGTCCGACGCGCTGGCGCTGGCCGGCACCACCGACCAGATCATGTACCTGGAGGACGGCGACGTGGTGGACCTGCAGCTGGCGTGGGTGTGGGTGACGGACGTCCAGGGCCATGCCGTGGAGCGCGCCGTGCACACCGTCCACGTCCATACCGGCGAGGCCGAACTCGGCCCCTACCGGCATTTCATGCAGAAGGAAATCTTCGAGCAGCCGCGCGCCGTGGGCGACACCTTGCAGGACATCGACGCCATCATGCCGGAACTGTTCGGCGACGGCGCGCACGCCGTGTTCCAGTCCATCGACCGCGTGCTGATCCTGGCCTGCGGCACCAGCTACTACGCCGGCCTGACGGCGCGCTACTGGATCGAATCCGTGGCGGGCATCCCCGTCAACGTGGAAATCGCCAGCGAATACCGCTACCGCACCAGCGTGCCCGATCCGCGCACCCTGGTCGTCACCATCTCCCAGTCCGGAGAGACCGCCGACACCCTGGCGGCGCTCAAGCACGCGCGCGGCCTGGGCATGGAACAGAC